>NZ_JBEZGQ010000022.1:0-22830 GCF_040650095.1 Actinoplanes sp. NPDC048791
GTCCTGCAGTGGGAGGGCGCGTACGCGAAGGCGTACAAAATCCAGACCAGTGCCGACGGCACCACCTGGACCGACATCCACAGCACCACCACCGGCGCCGGCGGCACCGAGACCCTCACCGTGAGCGGCACCGGGCGCTACGTCCGCATGTACGGCACCACCCGCGCCAGCGGCTACGGCTACTCCCTCTACGAATTCAAGGTCTTCACCGGTGGCAGCACGACGCCGCCCACCGACCCGACCACGCCGCCGCCCGTGCCCGGTGACTTCACCACCGTCTGGACCGACGACTTCAGCGGCGCCGCCAACACCTCGCCGAACGCGGCGAACTGGCTGCTGCGCACCGGCACCCAGTATCCCGGCGGCGCCGCGAACTGGGGCACCGGCGAGGTCGAGACCGCGTCGAACTCCACCGCCAACGTCTCCCTCGACGGCGCCGGCAAGCTGAACATCAAGGCGATCCGCGACGGCGCCGGCAAGTGGACCTCGGGCCGCATCGAGACCCAGCGCACCGATTTCGAGCCGCTGGCCGGACAGCAGACCAAGTTCACCGCCGTCCTGAAGCAGCCCGACGTGGCCAACGGCGCCGGCTACTGGCCCGGCTTCCGGGCCACCGGCGCGGCCTACCGGGGCAACTACACCAACTGGCCCGGCGTGGGCGAGACCGACATCATGACCGACGTCAACGGGCGCAGCCAGCTCTCCCAGACCCTGCACTGCGGCACCGCCCCCGACGGGCCGTGCGCGGAGTACAACGGCCGGCAGAGCGGGCTCGCGAGCTGCACCGGCTGCCAGACCGGCTACCACGAGTACACCCAGGTCATCGACCGCACCAAGACGGACGAGGAGATCCGCTTCTACCTCGACGGCCGGCAGACCTGGGTGGTCCGCGAGTCGCAGGTCGGCGTGACCGCGTGGCGCGCGGCCGTGCACCACGGCTTCTTCCTGCGCTTCGACCTGGCCATCGGCGGTTCGCTGCCGAACGCGATCGCGGGCTTCACCACACCCACCCCGGAGACCACCTCGGGCGGCGTGCTCAGCGTCGACTCGGTGACCGTGGCCCGGGCCACCGGCACCACGCCGGCGGCGATGACCGACCCGGCCACCCCGGCCGGCCCGTCGACCGTCCGGGTCACCGGCAGCCAGGGCAACTGGCAGCTCAATGTCAACGGCTCACCGTACGAGCTGAAGGGTCTCACCTACGGCCCGCCGCAGGCCGCCGCCGACGGCTACCTGCGGGACCTGAAGAACATGGGTGTCAACACGATCCGGCTCTGGGGCGTGGACGACACCAACACGCCCGCGCTGCTGGACCGGGCCGCGCAGCAGAACATCAAGGTCGTCGTGGGGCACTGGCTCAACCAGGGCGCCGACTACGTCAACGACACCGCCTACAAGACCGCCACCAAGAACGAGATCGTGGCCCGGGTCAACGCGCTGAAGAACAAGCAGGGCGTGCTCATGTGGGACGTCGGCAACGAGGTGATCCTGACCATGCAGGACCACGGACTGCCGGCCGCCGAGGTGGAGGCCCGGCGGATCGCGTACGCCAGGTACGTCAACGAAGTGGCCCAGGCGATCCACGCCGCCGACCCGAACCACCCGGTCACCTCGACGGACGCGTACACCGGCGCGTGGCCGTACTACAAGCAGTACGCGCCGGACCTGGACCTGCTGGCCGTCAACTCGTACGGCGCGATCGGCAACGTCAAGCAGGACTGGATCAGCGGCGGTTACACCAAGCCGTACATCGTCACCGAGGGCGGACCGGCCGGCGAGTGGGAGGTGCCCAACGACGTCAACGGGGTGCCGACCGAGCCGACCGATCTGCAGAAGCGGGCCGGTTACACGGCCAGCTGGAACGCCATCAAGGCCCACCCCGGGGTGGCGCTGGGCGCGACCGAGTTCCACTACGGGCTGGAGAACGACTTCGGCGGCGTCTGGCTCAACACCTTCACCGGCGGCTGGCGGCGGCTCGGCTACCACGCGCTGAAGCAGGCGTACACCGGCCAGGCCTCGGCCAACACCCCGCCCGAGATCACCTCGATGTCGGTGAGCAACCAGACCGCCGTGCCGGCCGGGGGTACGTTCACCGTCACCGCCGGTGCGAGCGACCCGAACGGCGACCTGATCCGCTACAACCTGATGTACAGCAACAAGCACATCACCGGCGGCACCGGCCTGACCAACGTGGTCTTCACCGACAACGGCAACGGCACGTTCACCGCCCGCGCGCCGGAACAGCTCGGCGTCTGGAAGGTCTACGTGTACGCGTTCGACGGCCACGGCAACGTGGGCATCGAGCAGCGCTCGTTCAAGGTGGTCCCGCCGACCGTCCCCGGCACGAACCTGGCCCGGGGCAGGACGGTGACCGCGTCGACGTACCAGCCGACCGGCACGAACGGGCCGCAGCTGCCGGCGTACGCGGTCGACGGTGACTACGGCACCCGCTGGGCCAGCGAATGGGTCGACACCGCGTGGGTGCAGGTCGACCTGGGCTCGGTGCAGTCGTTCAACCGGGTGCTGCTGGCCTGGGAGGCGGCGTACGCCAAGGGTTACACGGTGCAGGTGTCGGACAACGGCAGCACCTGGCAGACGATCCACACGACGACCGGCGGCAACGGCGGCTTCGACGATCTGGCGATCAGCGGCACGGGCCGTTACGTCCGGGTCTCCGGCACCGCCCGCGCCACCGACTACGGCTACTCGCTCTGGGAGTTCGGCGTCTACCGCAGCTGAACCACGGTGGCGCCCTCGCTCCGGCGGGGGCGCCACTTTCGACTTCGTCGTGACGCTGGCCGTCTTCATCCCCGTCCTGCACGGCGACACGACCGTGCTGCGGATCATCCGGATCGCCCGGGTGCTGCGGCTGGTGCGCTTCTCCCCCGGCCTGCGGACCATCGTCTCGGCGCTGCTGCGCAGCCTGCCGGGCGTCGGCGGTTTCCTCGCCCTGGCGCTGGTCACCCTCTACGTGTACGGCATGGCCGGCTGGCTGATCTTCAAAGATCACTACCCCGAGGAGTACGGCACCATCGGCCGCGCCGTGCTGACCCTCTTCGTGCTGCTCTCCCAGGAGAACCTGCCGCAGCTGATCGAGCAGGGCCTGGCCGTCTCGGGCTGGACCCTCGTCTACTACGTCAGCTACCTCCTGATCACGGTGAACCTGCTGGTCAACATCCTGATCGCGGTCATCGTGAACTCGATGGAGGAGGTCCGCCGGCTGGAGCTGACCGAGGGCCTGGCGCCGGACTTCGACGCCGACGGCGACGGCGAGCCGGACGAGCTGGACCGGCTCGCGATCAGCCAGCGCCTGGACGATCTCCGCGCGGTGATCGCCGAGCTCGAACGAGATCTGCGGGTCGGCGAGCGAACCCCTGATTCTGTCGGTGGCCGGGTCTATCGTCGGCAATGAGCTGAGGAGGAGTCATGGACAAAGTCGTCCACTTCGAGGTCCCGTTCGACGATTCGGACCGGGCGCACACCTTCTATCGCGAAGCCTTCGGCTGGCAGCTGGCGAGCATGCCGGGCATGGGCTACACGATGGTCACCACCACCGCGACCGACGGGTCGGGCCGGCCGGGTGAGCCCGGCGGCATCAACGGCGGCATGCTCGCCAAGCAGGGCCCGATCACCAGCCCGGTGATCACCATCGGCGTCGAGGACCTGGACGACGCCCTGGCCCGGATCGAGAAGCTGGGCGGCAAGGTGGCGATCGGCCGGCAGCCGGTCGGGGACATGGGCTTCTCGGCCTACGTCCACGACACCGAGGGCAACCTGATCGGCCTCTGGCAGAACGCCTGAGACCGCTCAGCCCGCGAGGCCGGCCACCCAGGCCAGGACCCGGTCCACGTCGGAGCGGGTCCAGCCGACCGCCGAGTCGACCGGCACCAGCAGCGTGGGGACCGACCGCCCGGCGGCCCAGCGGCGGCCCGCCCCGGTGTGGTTGTCGTCGATCCAGGCGGCCGGCCGGTCACCCACCACCTCCGCCACCGCCGGCACCTTGGCCTCCGGCGGGAACGGCAGCGGCGGAAAGGCGACCACCGGCAGCGCGGCGACGCCCAGCTTCGCGCCGAAGAGAGTGTTGGCGTCCTCGCCCCAGGCACTCGCCCAGCGCAGGTCACCGGCGGCGGCCAGCTCGGTGATCCACGCGGCGTGGTCCGGGCAGTAGCGCTCCGGGCCCTCACCGGGATAGAACTCGTGCTCGAGGTATCCGTCGGGGCAGGAGGACGCGGCGAAGGGGTTCAGCACCCCGTCGAGATCCAGCAGCAGAACGGGTCGGCTCACCGTGCCATCCAACCCCGGCGGGCTTACCGTCTCTGCATGCGGGTCATGACCTGGAACGTGTGGTGGCGTTTCGGCGGCAACTGGCGCGAGCGGGCCGCCGGCATCAGAACCACCCTGGAGACGTACCAGCCGGATGTGGTGGGCCTGGTGGAGACCTGGGCCGCCGACGGCACGACACAGGCCGACGTGCTGGCGAAGCAGCTCGGCCTGCACGCGGCGTTCGCACCCACCTCGCTGCCACCCGAGCCGGATCCGGTCGAGGAGCCCGGCCAGCTCGGCGCGGTGGTCGGGCTGGGTCTGCTGAGCCGCTGGCCGATCCTGCGCACCGAGGTCCGCGAGCTGCCGCACCCCCAGCGCCCCGGCCCGCCGCCGACGGCGCTGATCAGCACCCTGGACCATCCCCGGGGCAACCTGTACGTCATCGTCACGTGCCGCGAATGGGAGCCGCACTACGCCGAGGACCGGGCCGTGCAGACGGTGGCGCTCGCCGAGCTGGTGACGGACCCGGCGTTCGACGGGCCCCTGCCGGTGCTGCTGATCGGCGACCTCAACGCGCCACCGGACGAGCCCGAGCTGGCCCCGCTGCGCGCCGTGACCGTGGACACCTGGGAGGCCGGTGGCGGCGATCCGGGGGCGACCACTCTGGACTCGCTGCTGCCGTACGCGCCGCTGGAGGCGACCACGCTGATCGACCGCCGGATCGACCACGTCCTGGTACGCCCGGGACGCCCGGACACCGCCGTGACGGTCCGGGGCGCTTTCATCGCCGGCGACCGGCCGATCAACGGGCTCTACCCGTCCGACCACTACGCCATCGGTGCCGATCTGGACCCGTGAACCGAAGTGTCGTACCCCTTCTCTACCTTCTCCGCATGGTCTCCGCGACGTACTCCTACCTCGGCTCCTCGGATCTGGTCCCGGCCGGCGGGCTCACGTTGCAGACCTGCGGCGGACCGGCGGCACACCCGAGGTTCTTCACCGGCTTCCTGACCGAGCCGGGTGCCACGGCCACCGGGCTGCTGGCCGTCGCGGAGGTCGCCCGCAGCCGCTATTTCCGGCCGTTCGACCCGGCCAGCCTGGACCCGGTCGTCACCGCCGGGACGGACAGGTTGCGCTTCGAGTCGTTCTCCGGCTGCTGCGGCGTCTACGCCCGCCTGGACGTGCTGCCGCCCGGCATCGACGGCGAGATCACCGCGCACGGCACCACCAACATCGACGTCAACCCGCCGCTGCAACGCGCGCTGACCCGGGTGGGCCGCGCCGACCCGCTGCACCTCGCGGTCGGGCCCGACGACCTGACGGTGTCCACCTTCGACGGCCCCCTCGTCGAGCGCAAGGTGCCGCTGCCGTCCCGCTGGCTGCGCGGCTTCGCCGAGGCGCAGGTGCTGACGTCACGCTTCGACCCGCGCGCCGAGATCGGCGTGACCGAGGCCCGCGCCCTGCTCCATCGCCTGACGGCGGGCGACCGCTTGGTGCTGTGGGCGCTCCCCGCGGGCCGCTCACTGCGCCTCACGTCCCGGCCGGTGCCGGGCGCGATCTGCCTGCCCGGCGCGGGCCGGCTGGTCGCCCTCAGACCCTTCCTGCGGCACGCGACCAGCCTGCGCGTCTACGGCCCGGCGGTTGCGACCGGCAGTGGCCCGGTGGCCAGCACCTGGGAGCTGAGCATGCCCGCGCTGCGGCTGTCCCTGACGTTGTCACCGGAGCCGCACCGGGGTTTCTCCGGCGAGGGCGCGGTCCTGGAGTCGCTGGCGAGCGACGAGGCGGCCGACGACGCCGAGCTGGTCAGCGCGCTGCTCTCCTGGGATCCGGCGATCGACGTCGACGCGCTGGCGACAGCGGCCGGCATCGGGTCCCAGCGGGTGCGCGACGCGTTGACGCAGCTCGGCACGGCGGGCCGCGTCGGCTATGACGTGGCCGAGGCGGGCTACTTCCACCGCACCCTGCCGTACGCGGCTGAGGTGGTGGAGCGGATGAACCCCCGGCTGGCCGGAGCCCGGGCCCTGGTCGCCGCGGGCGCGGTGGAGGTGACGGGGGACGTCGCGGTCGTGCGGAGCGGTGACGACATCTACCACGTGCGCCACGCCGGCGACGTGCACTCGTGCACCTGCCCCTGGTGGGCGAAACACCGCGGCGAACGGGGGCCGTGTAAGCATGCCCTGGCCGTACGCATCGTCCGTGCGGGAGTGCCGGCATGAGCCTGGAATGGGAGATGCTCGACCGCCTCACCGGCGAGGGCGAGATCGACCAGCTCGCCGGGCTGTTGCTCGACGCGGAGGAAACGCAGCGGCGGGCGTTCGCCAAGGAGTTCGAGGCCCGGATCAAGGCGATGACCGCCGACGACTGGCACCGGCCCCGCCACGATCCGGCCCGGGGCTACGCCCTGATCGCGATCGCGTGCTTCCCGTCCGCCGCCAAGACTGCGGCGCTGCTCATCCGGCCAGTCATGCGGGAAGCCTGGGGCCGGCTCCCCGCCGAACAGTTCATCACGATCGCCCGGGCCCGGCAGCTGCCGTGGCTGGGCGACCTCGGCACCCGGCTGGCGGCCCGGGTGCGCCCCGACGACTCATGGACCGGTCAATGGCAGTTCCCCGCTGCCCTGTTGCGCGCGGCGGACGCGGAGCCGCCGACGAGCGAGGGAATGGTTCGCGGCTGGCTCGCCGAGCTGCTGCGGTTCCGGCACGAGGGCATGCCGACCCGGCTGGTCGACCGCCTCCGCGAAAGCCCGTACCTCGACCTGTTCCTGCCCGCGCTGTTCACCATCGACGGCCTCGGCAACGCGTTGAACGAAGGGCACTTCTCCGAGGCGGACGGCAGCTGGCAGAGCGGCCCGCTGTTCCCGTCGGCGGTCGCCCAGCTTGTTGCCGAGGGCCGGCTCGACCGTCGGCGGATTCTCGACGCCACTGTGGATCGGCTGGTCCGCGGCGACCGGCCGGCTGCCCTGCGCCCGTTCACCCTGCTGCTCGAAGCCCTGGCCCCGACGAACGACGAAGTGGCCGGCCACGCCCTCGACTACGCCCGGCTGCTGCCCGACGCACCGTCACCGATCGCCACCATGGCCCAGCGCGCCCTGCGCAGCCTCGACGAGGAGGGCCGCCTGGAGCTGGAGACAGTCCTGGAAGCGAGCCGGTCGGTGCTGGTGCGGAAGGAGAGGTCTCTGGTCAAGGCTCAGCTGGTGTGGCTGGAGAGGGTCGCTCGGCGGGAGCCTGACCGCATCGCCGAGGTGGTGGAGGTGGTGGCCGTCGCCTTGGAGCATCCGGCGCTTGATGTTCAGGAGCGGGCGCTGACGCTGATCGGCCGGCATGTTGCCGGGCTGCCGCCGCTCACGAAGGGTGCTCTTGCTGGGCTTTCGGGCGCTGCCGCCGTTTTGGGCCCGGCCGCCGGCACCTCGACCGATTCCGAGGTCATGGCCATCTCTGGCCGGTCGGACGCAAGCGCCGCCGATCCGGGCGTTTCCGGATCAGCCGGCTCTGCCACGGATCTTCGGCTGCCGGCACCGGCGCCGCCGACCGTCATGCCGCCGCCGATCGCCGGCGCGGCGGAGCTGGCCGAGGAGGTGGTCGCCCTCATCAGCGAGGAGTCCGGCGTCCGGTGGGAGCGCGTGCTCGCGGGCATCGTCACCCTGCACGCCGCCGGACAGACGTCCGACCTCGCCGACGTCTTCGAGCCGGTGTTCGACCGCCACCCGGATGCCTTCGGCGATCAGCGGTGGAACAACCGGCCGCGCCTGATCTTCCTCGGCGAGGCGCTCTGGAGCGTCATCGACCCGAAGCGACACGGTCGCGCCTGGGAACGCATGGTCGCGGCAGTGCGCGCCGCGCGCGAGGAAGACCCGTCCCACGGCAATCCTCTGATCGCCACCCCGAACGGTGTGCCGGCGCTGCGCATCGCGGAGCTGGCAGTGGAGGTGACGCGCGCGCCGGTGGCGGAGTTGTTCGCCACACCGACGCACATCAACGGCAGCCTCGACGCCGAGACTCTGCTGGACCGGCTCGTCCGGGCCGAGTCACAGGACCGGCAGCCGTGGCCCACAGACTTCGAGCAGGCCCTGCTACGAGTCCCCCGCGAGGTTGACGCCTCGGTCCGGCACCGGGCCCGAGCTCTGACCTCGCCGGCCGGACACCAGTTCGCCGAGTGGCTGGCCGGCGGCGGCCTGCCCGACCCGGCAAGCACCCGCTTCGAGCAAAGGTCCGTCGCTTCGGAACCCGATGTCCTGCTCCAGGAGATCGCCGGTCGCCGGGTCATGGCGAATCTCCGCCCGGCCCGTGCTGCCGGCCTGATCGAAAATCACCTGACCTGGCTGGAACGCCGCCCCAAGCCGAACTACTTCGGTGCGGACCTGACCGGTGACGTCACCACCCTGGCCATGGTGCTCCCCCACCACCGGGAGATCATCGCGGCCTGGGCGCTGCCGGCCCTGGCCCGCCTGGCCGACCAGGACGGGCGCGGCGGCGCGACGTTGCTCCCCACGCTGGCGGAGTGCACGGGCCCGCTCGGCCCGGCCATGTCGCTGGCCCTGACCTACGTGTTCGGCGCCCGCCATGAGCAGGACCGGGTGGCGGGCGTGGACGCGTTCCTCGCGCTGGCGGTGACCGACGCACCGATCGCCTCGGCGATGGGAGCAGACATGGGCGATCTCTGCGCGGACGGCACGGTGAAGCTGAACCGGGTGGTGCTGGCCCTGGCCGACGCTCACCGCGCCGGAGCCTCGGCCGCGGTGTGGGATGTCCTGGCGGCGGCCATCCCGCCGTTGCTGGTCCACGAGCCGCGCGGCCTGCCCGACCTGCTGGAGCTGGCCACGCAGGTGGCCTCGGCGATCGACGCGAGAACGGAGATCGCGGGCCTGGCCGAAGCAACGGCAAAGCCGGGAAGTTCACGCCTGACCAGAGAGGCAAGGCGCCTGCAAGCAACGCTCACGTCAAGAACCGGGGTGGAGGCCCCTGCGCGCCACAGCCTCGGTGGCACCGTGGCGCGCAGGGGAATTCTGTGGGCCGGTCGCTTCGGGAGAGCGTTTTCCGGACTGAGTTGATTGTTGCCGCGGTGTTGCGGCCCGTCAATATCTTTTGGTTCCGGAACCGTGCGGCATTGGAATTCGAGATGGCGATATTGACAGGGCCCGCACCGCCACAGAGACTGAGATGCTTCCTTTGTGAATGGAGTTCTTTGTGAGCATCGCGCTGCGGGCTGTAGCGGGCAGCTGCCTACTGACCCTGCTGCTCGGTGCCGGCGCTTGTGACTCCGGGACGTCCACCACCGCCGCACCGCCGGTCGCCAGTTCGTCGGCCGCCGGTTTCTTCGGCGGCACCGACCTGGCCTGGGTCGAGATCACCATCGCCATGGACGAGCAGCTTCTGCCGCTGCTCGACCTGGCCCCTGCGCACGCCTCGGATCCCGGCCTCCGGTCCCTCGCGGCCGAGGTCAAGACCACCCATGAGCAGGAGCTCGGCACCCTGCGCGGCCTGCACGACGAGGCGAAGCTGCCTTCCGAGAATCCGCACAAGGGCATGCCGATGCCGGGCATGGTGACCCCCGAGCAGGTCACCGAGGCCGCGGCCGCCCAGGGCGCCGCCTTCGACAAGCTGCTCGCCCAGCACCTCAAGGCGCATCTCGTGCAGGGCGTCAAACTCGCCGAGAGCGAGGGCAAAGCCGGCCTCGAGCCGCGGACCAAGGACCTCGCCACTCAGGTGCTCGCCGGACGCCGGCAATTTCTCGCGCAGCTGCCGGCGACAAAATCCAGCGGGAAATAACTGTTATTCCGACGCCACGAAATGGTCCGGGCACCCGACCAGCGGCACCCGGACCATTTCCTGTGACTGTTACGGCAGGACGTAGTTCTCGTTCAGGGCCGCGCCCCGGTCCGGCTTGTACTGGTCGAAGCCACGCGGGTCGCACTGCAGCCCACCGTTGATGCAGTGGGTCACCAGGGCGTTCAGGGTCCGCGCGTCCCAGGCGTTGTAGAAGTCGTAGTGGAACGAGTACGCCCGCCCGCTCGACAGCCGCACGTTCGCCATGTTGCCGCTCACCGGGAACGCCATCTTGAACTCGACCATCGGGACCGCCACCGGGTGGCTGGCCGGGCACACGCCGACCGTCGGGTACGCCATGTGGCTCTTGTGGTCCGGCGTGTCCAGGTGGATGCCGTCCCAGCAGCTCGGCGCCTGGTACCGGATGTTCAGCTGGGTACCGGCCGGGCAGTTCGCCGGGAAGTCCCAGTTGCGCACGCTGTCGCCGCACTCCCAGCCCTCGACCGCACCCGGTGCGTTCCGGAACTCGTCGAGGGTCGCCGACGGGCTGCCGACCACGTACCGCAGGCCCGGCGGGGACGGGCGCACGCTGCGGTAGTCGATCACGCCGCTCTTGTAGTAGATGACCTGGCGGCCCACCGGCTGCACGGCCGTGTCGCCGTTGAGCAGCGTCGGCATCCAGTAGCCGGTCTTGTCACCGGGCGTGATGCAGGAGGTGCCACCGGCGTTGAGGCTGGCCAGCGTGGTCGCCGCGTTCGTGGTGGTGTTGCCCATGAACGTGTGCGAGTGCGAGGCGCCCGGCATGTTGGGGAAGACGATCGGGTCGTCCGGCAGGTTGGAGCGGCTCACCGAGCAGTTCGCCTGGAACTCGTGGTGGGTCGTGGGCGGGTTGGTCGCCGGGGGCGTCGCCGTCGACGGGGTCACCCCGGTCACGGGCGGATTCGCCAGGACGTAGCCGCCGCCGGCCGGGGGTGTGCTGGTGCTCGTGCCGTACACCTTGAACTCGTACAGGGAGTAGCCGTAGCCGGTGCCGCGCTGGGTGCCGTACATGCGCACGTACCGGCCGCTGCCGTTGACCGTCAGGGTCTGGCTGCCGCCGGCAGCCGTCGTGGTGCTGTAGATGGTGGTCCAGGCGTTGCCGTCCGGCGAGGTCTGGATCTGGTACGCCTTCGCGTACGCCGCCTCCCACTGCAGCACGACCTGGGTGACCGTGGCGGTGCTGCCCAGGTCGACGCGCAACCACTGGGGATCCGCCCACTGGCTGCCCCACCGGGTGTCCGTACGGCCGTCGACCGCGGCCGCCGCCGGCGACTCACCGTTCTCCAGCGACGACGCGAGCGCCGGTTTTCCCTGCGACAGCAGGGTGTCGGCGGCCTGCGCCGACTGCACTCCGGCCACCAGCAGCGATCCCGCCACGGCGGCGACACCCAGCGGCGCGACGAGCCGGCTGAGCCGGCTTCTTGCTGTTCTCATGAGTTCTCCCACGGGGGTGAGGACGGATGGCACCACGGCCGGACGTACGGGGGATCGGCCGACATAACTTGGAGAGCGCTTTCCGAAGTGTTACGCCGAGGTTGCGCGTACGTCAATATGCCCCGGTGGTTCCGGAACCTGAGGGCCCGGGAACGGGTCTGGAAGGCCAGGTCGGAGAGCGCTCTCCACCATGTGCTATAAAAACTGTTATGCAGACCCGGAGCCTCACCCCATGACCGCCGGCACCCGGCGGTTGCCGGTCGGCGAGCGGTTGCCGACGCTGGAGGACGTGGCCCGGGTCGCCGGCGTCTCCCGGGCGACCGTCTCCCGGGTGATCAACGGCATCCGCAACGTGGACCCGCAGCTGCACGAGATGGTGTGGAACGCGGTCGGCCAGACCGGCTACGTGCCCAACCGGCTGGCCCGTTCGCTGGTCACCCGGCGCACCGGCACGGTGGCCCTGGTCGTGTCCGACTCGGAGTCGCACGACGACGACCCGTTCATGGGCCGGTTCTTCGCCGACCCGTACTTCGGCCGGGTCGTCGGCGGACTGATGAGCGTGCTCCGCGCGGCCGGCATCCAGCTGGCGCTGCAGATCGTCGGCACCGAGGAGCAGCGCACCCGGCTGGTCGGCGACCTGCGCCACGGCCAGGCCGACGGGGTGATCGTGCTGTCGCTGCCCGGCCACGACCCGCTGCCCCGCATGCTCACCGACGCCGGCGTGCCCGCGGTGATGATCGGCCGCCCGGCCGACCCGGTGCCGATCAACTACGTGGACCTGGCCAACGACACCGGTGCGTCGCTGGCCGCCGACCACCTCGTCGGCCGCGGCTGCCAGCTGGTGGCGATGATCTCCGGCCCGGCGGACGTGCCGGCCAGCAACGACCGGATCACCGGCTTCCGCCGCTCGATGGCCCGGCACGGGCACGCCTGGGTGCCGCTGGCCTCGGGCAACTTCACCCAGGAGAGCGGCGAGCAGGCGATGCGCACCCTGCTGGCCGAGCACCCGCAGGTGGACGGCGTCTTCGTGGCCAACGACCTGATGGCGCTCGGCGCCCTGCTGGCCCTGCGCGACGCGGGCCGCCGCGTCCCGGACGACGTGGCGATGGTCGGCTTCGACGACAGCAGCGCGGCGGTGGCGGCGAACCCGGCCCTGACGACGGTGCGGCATCCGCTGGAGGACATGGCCGCGGAAAGCGCACGCCTGCTGATGGCCCGCATCGAGGACCCCACGATGCGCATCTCATCGGTGATCTACGAGCCGACGCTGGTGCTGCGCCAGTCGGCCTGAAGCGGTGCGTCCCGCCGCCACGGGGGCGCGGCGGGACGCACCCACCGTCATAAAGCCGGGGTACGACGGTCTCGCGGGTGGCCGGAGGTGACGGCGGATCGTCACCGTCCGGCACTCACGTCACGGCGCGCGGCGAGAGGGCGGCGGTGCTTAGATTCTGGCGCGACGGCTTTCAAAGCTCGGGCGGCATCGACGCTGGATGGCCTGCGGCCTCAAATCGGTGGCCAGGGCGGCGGCTGGGACGCTTGCATGGGGGCAACCTGGGCCGGTACGTCCCGGGAAACGGCGGTAGCTCCGTGCTCGATCAAGGCGGCTACGGACTGGCGAACGGGACCCCCGGGCGCTGGCGCGGGGTCCAGCGGCGGGACGACTACCGCGCCGAGCGGGGCAGCGGGAGCCGGCGCCTACGGTGCCGCCGGGATCGTCACCGTGGACATCTTGGCCTGACAGTCAACTGTCAAGAAGGATCTGGCGGATCCGCTCCCGGCTGTAACCGGTGGCCGTCACAATGTCCACCTGGCGCATCCCCGCGCGGTCAGCGGCGCGGATCTCTCCGGCCAGGTCGGCGCGCGCCTGGTCCACCTTCTCCCGGGCCTCCCGGATGATCTGGGCAGCCCGCTCCTGGGCACGCGGCACCCCGGCCTCCGCCGTGCGGAGCTTCCGTACCGCCGCCTCAAGAGTCACGAGTGCATCGTCCCTGGTCGGCATGTAGGCCAACCTACATATCCACACAGTAGGCCAAATTAGTGGATTGACGTTTGGCCTATTACAGGGTTTGATAGTTGGCATGCGGCAGACAGGTGAACGGTCCGCCGACCGAGCTGGTCAGCCGTACGGCACAGAGAGGCCCCGCACGAATCGATGTGCGGGGCCTCGTCGTTCCCCCAGCCACAGCTGGGCTGGCTACGGGCTGGCGGCTAGGAAGAGGAGGGCCGCGCGCAGTCCCAAGTGGATGCCGCCCTGCAACTCATTCGCCCGACTCGGGACCACGGTCAGCGTGCCGACCACCACCGTGAGCGCCAGCAGCATCATCTGCGTGCCGTCCAGGCCGAGCAGCAACGGGCCCTCCAGCCGGATCATCGCGATGGCGATCGCCGGGATGGTCAGGCCGAACCCGGAGTTAGGCGTGGTCTGTCGTCATGGTTGCTGCTAAGACGGACGCGGTGCTCTACCTCCGGCTCAGCGACGCACGCAACGAGAACGGCTCCTTTGCTCACCAGGAAGCCGCACTCCGACGACTGGCCGCCGCTCGTGCTGGACGGTCGCCCGGGTAGTCACGGAGAACGACATCGGGGGCGGACGGCAAGCCCAAGCCCGCCAGTGCGTTCAAGCGCCGCACAATTCAGGTGCCGGGCAGCGACCAGCCCCTCTGGGAGCCCGCTGGTGGAGCCAGCGGTGCACGAGCGAGTTGTGGCCCTGCTGACCCCGAGCGCCGGACCGGGCCGGGGAGGGCTCCGCGCTGGTTGAGCTCAGGCCTCTACCAGTGCCCACCCGGACGGCGGCAAGGTGACGGTCAACATCGGCAACCGGCGGCCCCACTACCGGTGCCAGGTGTGCACATCGTGGTCCCGGCGGGCCGAGCTGGTGGCCGCGTTCGTCATCGAGTATCTGGCCGAGCACGGGCCGGACCGAATCCCGACCAGTCCCGGCCGTCACGAGGACGGTCCGGGACTGGTCGCTTCCTAGGCTCCTGGACCCCGCCGCCCTGACGAGCTGCGTGATGATGGTCGTCGGCTACTCCCTCCTGATCCGATGAGTTCCAAAGGAGACCCGATGATCAAGTTGAGAATTCGCTGCGGTGAGTGCGACAACCAGTCATTCGACCGCGACGGCGCAGTGGGCAAGGACGGTCTCCTGATGATCGAGGACCACGATGAGTACGACTGGCGCAACCCGCTGGAGACCCGAGGGCAATGGGAACAGATCTCGTTCAAGTGCCCGGCAGGCCACCTCGGCGGCATCGTGACGGCGGACCACAAGGGCGACCAGTTCCTGGCGCTGATGGGTAGCGCCCGGCTGTTCACCACCGACGGAGTCCCAATCGAGATCCCGCAGGCATCCTCCTGAGACTGAGCCGGTAGCCCGGGTCATACTCGCCTTGGCGTTTGCTCGCCCGTGACCCGGCCAACAGCCGGCCTGACTGTGAAGTGTCACCAAGTCCCAGCGCCGGGCCGTTGTGCCGGCTGGGGCCACACTGGTCCGGACCGGCCGTATTGAGGAGAACGAGATGGAACCCGCTGTCAGCTTCGGGGCCTGGCTGGCCCTCCAGACTGACCGTCGTGACCCCGTGGGCCACCTTGCGCAGGACTTCGTCGGTGACGACGGATGCGGCCGGTGCTCGGACATGGCCGAGGAGGCCCAGTTCATGGGTGTCGATGACGTGGCAGCAAGCCTGACCGCGCACGGAGCCGCCCAGCCCGCGTTCGACGCTTTCAACCAGGCGTGCGCCGAGTGGACCGGTCGCTGACCTCACGCACCCCCCATCAGCCCCGGCTCGTCCATCCGGACGACCGGGGCTGATTGCTGTCCCAGCACCTTGATGCTCAGCCGATGATCAAGACCTCGTTCGGGCTCAGATCGGTACCGGCGGGCACCTGCAAACAGACCTCGTTCTGGTCCGAGCTAAACCACGCCCACGGGAAGGGCTTCCACACGTTGCCCACCCGGTAAGCAGCTACCACGACCTGGCGACTACCGAGGCCATGGTTGCCCTTGTAGAGATCGACGCCAACGGCTGAGGCCATGTCGGCGGTGTCATCTGCGCTCCGCTCGACCGGCAGCATCTGAACAGTCATGGCACCCAGCCTCGGCTCGCTGACGGAAAGACCCTTCCGATTTCGCCGTGGGCATACATATATCACCCGAAGGAGGGGCCACCCGCCCCGCGCGTCGGCTGTGCGCTGAGTGCCGTCCTGGAGGCGAACCGGCCCGACCTGGCCGCCACCGCGCTGTCCATGCGCGAACACCTGTCCTGGCAGACCCGTAAGGCCGGACAGTTGCTCAGCCTCATCGAGGCGGCGCTATGCCAGGCGGTTGGTCCGGCCGCGCGCCTGGTGGCGATGCAACAGCCTGCCCGGGGACACGCCGCCTTGGCCGGGCACGTGGCCGAGGCGGACCGGGCGATGGAGCGGGCGGACCGGCTGGCCGACCATGTGAGCGAGGTCCCGCCGTGGATGTACTTTCATGACCGGGCGTACCTGGAGATGCATCGCGGGCTCGTGCTCGCTCTCCTTTGCTGGTGGTCCACGGCCTGCGCGTCCGGCCGGAGGGGGTCGAGCACCAGATGCATGAGTTCTTCGTGCACCCGGTGGCGGGCGAGTACGCGCTCCTGCCCAAGAAGAACTGACCCGAGCACGACGGAACCCCCGAGCCAGGCGGCCCTGGGGTTCCGTCGTATCGGGAGCTCTACGGGCTCGCCGCCAGGAACAGGAAGGCTGCTAGCAGTCCCAAGTGGATGCCGCCCTGCAGCACGTTGGCCCGGCCCGGGACCACGGTCAGCGTGCCGACCACCACCGTCAGCGCCAGCAGCACCATCTGGGTGCCGCCCAGGCCGAGCAGCAGCGGACCCTCCAGCCAGATCATCGCGATGGCGATCGCCGGGATGGTCAGGCCGATGCTCGCCATCGCCGAGCCCAGGGCAAGATTGAGGCTCGTCTGCATGCGGTCACGTGCTGCCGCCCGTACCGCTGCGATGGTCTCCGGCAGCAGCACCAGCAACGCGATCACCACGCCGACCACCGCCTGCGGCATGCCGGCCGCCGCCACCGCCGATTCGATCGACGGGGAGACGCCCTTGGCCAGGCCGACGACCGCGATCAGCGCGACCAGCAGCAGGCCCACGCTGGTCAGCGCCGCCCGGTGGGTCGGCGGTTCGAGGTGGTCCTCCTCCTTGATGATCTCGCCGGCCGTCGTGATCGGCAGGAAGTAGTCGCGGTGCCGGTGGGTCTGCACCAGCACGAACAGCAGGTAGAGGCCGAGCGAGGCCACCGCGGCGAAGCCGAGCTGGGCCGGGGAGAACTGCGGGCCCGGGCGGCTGGTCGTGAAGCTGGGCAGCACCAGGCTCAGGGTGGCGATCATCGCCACCGCGGCCAGGGCGCCGCCGGTGCCCTCGGAGTGGAAGACGGCCACCCGCCGGCGGATCGCGCCGACCAGCAGGGACAGGCCGAGGATGCCGTTGACGGTGATCATCACGGCTGCGAAGACCGTGTCGCGGGCCAGCGCCTGCGCCTTGTCGCCGCCGCTGATCATCAGCGTCACGATGAGGGCGACCTCGATGATGGTCACGGCCACGGCCAGCACCAGCGAGCCGAACGGCTCGCCGACCTTGTGGGCGACCACCTCCGCGTGGTGGACCGCGGCCAGCACGGCCCCGGCCAGCAGCACGCCGCTGATGATCACGGCCGGCGGCGGCAGGTCGCGGCCCCACGTCAGGATGAGGGCCGCGACGGCGAGGATCGGGACCCAGGCCGTCCAGCGGGCGAGGTAACTCGTGATCTTCGCGTTCATCGGTCAACCCTGCCAGAAAACCGGCTCCCGCGCCCTGCGACCAGCGTCTCCCCGGAAATTGCCGCGTTGACGTTGCCGCACCCCGCTGCCGGGGCACGATAACCCCATGGCCTACGTCAACCCGTCCGGTGAGTTCTCCCGCGACCAGCGTTACATCGCCACCCGGATCACGGCCGACGGCCGCGACGGCTATCCCGTCGAGCCCGGCCGCTACCGGCTGGTGGTCAGCCGCGCCTGCCCGTGGGCCAACCGGGCGATCATCGTACGGCGGCTGCTCGGGCTCGAGGACGTGCTGAGCATGGGTATCGCCGGCCCGACGCACGACGAGCGCAGCTGGACCTTCGACCTCGACCCCGGCGGCCGGGACCCGGTGCTCGGCATCGAACGGCTGCAGGAGGCCTTCCTCGCCCGGTTCCCCGGCTACGACAAGGGCATCACCGTGCCGGCGATCGTGGACGTGCCGACCGGGCAGGTGGTCACCAACGACTTCGCCCAGATCACCATCGACCTGAGCCTGGAGTGGAAGAAGTACCACCGTGAGGGCGCCCCCGAGCTGTATCCGGAGCACCTGCGCGAAGAGATCGACAAGGTGAACAAGTTCGTCTTCGCCGACGTCAACAACGGCGTCTACCGCGCGGGTTTCGCCGGCACCCAGGAGGCCTACGAGACGGCGTACCACCGGCTCTTCAATCGTCTCGACAAGCTCTCCGAGCTGCTGTCCGGGCGGCGCTACCTGGCCGGCGACACGATCACCGAGGCCGACGTGCGGCTGTTCACCACGCTGGTGCGCTTCGACCCGGTCTACCACGGCCACTTCAAGTGCAACCGGCAGAAGCTCGCCGAGATGCCGGTGCTGTGGGCGTACGCGCGGGATCTCTTCCAGACGCCCGGCTTCGGGGACACGATCGACTTCGTGCACATCAAGCAGCACTACTACGAGGTGCACCGCGACATCAACCCGACCGGGATCGTGCCCGCGGGCCCTGAGCTGGGCAACTGGCTCACCGAGCACGGGCGCGAGGCGCTCGGCGGCCGGCCGTTCGGTGACGGCACCCCGCCCCCGCCGCCCAAGGACGCGGAGGTCGTTCCCGCCGGGCACGGAGCCGCCGCATAGGATCTCCTCCGGTGTCCATCCTGGAGGTCCCGTGAGCGACCAGATCGACAGCACGACCGCGCAGCCCGCCCGCCGGTACAACTACTGGCTCGGCGGCAAGGACAACTTCGCGGTCGACCGGGCGTCCGGCGACGAGATCCTCAAGACCTTCCCGACGGCCCGGCTGGCCGCGCTGGAGAACCGCCGCTTCCTGCAGCGGGCCACCCGCTACCTGGCCGCGGAGGCGGGCATCCGGCAGTTCCTGGACATCGGCACGGGCCTGCCCACGGCGGACAACACCCACGAGGTGGCGCAGGGCATCGCGCCGGAGAGCCGGGTCGTCTACGTCGACAACGACCCGATGGTGATGGTGCACGCCCGGGCGCTGCTGACCAGCACCCCCGAGGGCCGCACCACCTACATCGAGGCCGACCTGCGGTCGCCCGAGCAGATCCTGACCGACCCCGACCTGCGGGCGACCCTCGACCTGGGCGAGCCGGTCGCGCTGATGCTGGTCGCGGTGCTGCACTTCGTCCAGGGGTACGGGGCCGGCCGGCCGATCGTCGCTACGTTGATGGACTCCCTGCCCAGCGGCAGTTTCCTCGTGGTGACCAACGCGACGAAGGACCCCCTGCCGGCGAAGATGGCGGCCGACTACGACGCGGCGCTGGCGGCCGGGGTCACCAACATCTGGCCCCGGGACCGCGCCGAGTTCACCGACCTGTTCACCGGGCTGGAGCTGGTCGAGCCGGGCGTCACCCCGATCAGCGAGTGGCGCGCGGAGTCCGAGCCGGAGCCCCGCCCGAACCCGGCCCACATCGCCATGTACGGCGCGGTCGCCCGCAAGCCTTAGGGGGTGCCTCCTGCATCATGGCCCGCCGCAGGCCGTCATGATCCACGAGCCGTTCCCTGGCCCTCGTGCGGCTCGAGGGCGGCTCTGAGCAGGTCGGACAGCCGGCGCCGGTCGGCCGGGGACAGGTGACTCAGCAGGCTCTGCTGCCGGGCCAGACCGGCGGCCACCGCCCGGTCTACGACGTCGATGCCCTTCGGGGTCAGCCGGACCAGCACGCCGCGGCGATCCGAGGGTGACGGGCGGCGTTCGGCCAGGCCGGCCTTCTCCAGCCGGTCCAGCCGCGCGGTGGTGCCGCCGGTGCTGAGCATCATCGAGGCGGCCAGGGCCCCTGGCGACAGCTCGTACGGCTCCCCCGACCGGCGCAGCGTGGCCAGCACGTCGAACTCCGCGCGGCCGATGCCGAAGTCCGCGTACGCCCGTTCGCCCTCGTCGCCGGCGATCCGGGCCAGCCGGTAGATCCGGCCGAACACCGCCATCGCGGTCGTGTCCAGGTCAGGACGCTCACGGTGCCATTGCTCGGTGATCCGGTCGACGCCGTCGGGGTGAGCCACCACCCCATTCTCTCGATGTCGAGCTTCTTGACAAGAAGGCAGTTCCGAGCAAGTCTCTTGATGTCGAGATACTTTGCGTCGAGGGAGTTCGGATGCGCCCGCCGGTTCTGCTGGTCACCGCCCTGACCCCGGTCGTCTGGGGCACCACGTACGCCGTCACCACCGAGTTCCTGCCGCCCGGACGGCCCCTGCTCGCCGCCGCGCTGCGCGCCCTGCCCGCCGGGCTGCTGCTGGTCGCCCTGACCCGCCGGCTGCCCCACGGCGACTGGTGGTGGCGCTCGGCAGTGCTCGGGACGCTCAACATCGGCGTGTTCTTCGCCCTGCTGTTCGTCAGCGCGTACCGGCTGCCCGGCGGGATGGCGGCAGTGCTCGGCGCGGCGCAACCACTGCTGGTCGCCGGGCTGACCGTGCTGCTGCTGACCGAGCGGGTCGCGCTGCGTACGGTGCTGGCCGCGGTTGTCGGCGCGGGCGGGGTCGCGCTCGCCGTGCTGACCGCCGAGGCCCGGCTCGACCCGATCGGGCTGCTGGCCGGGCTGGCCGGGACGGCGTCGATGGCGCTCGGCTTGGTGCTGACCAAGCGCTGGGGACGCCCGGACGCCTCGCTGCTCACGACCACGGGCTGGCAGCTCACCGCCGGCGGACTGCTGCTCACTCCACTGGCGCTCGGCG
Source organism: Actinoplanes sp. NPDC048791 (assembly GCF_040650095.1). NCBI lineage: Bacteria > Bacillati > Actinomycetota > Actinomycetes > Micromonosporales > Micromonosporaceae > Actinoplanes > Actinoplanes sp. NPDC048791. The sequence goes on from NZ_JBEZGQ010000022.1 coordinate 20,462, forward strand.
TCGAGGGACTGCCGGCCACGCTCACCGGCGCCAACGTGGCCGGGTACGCGTACCTGTCGCTGGTCGGCACCGCGCTCGCGTACACGATCTGGTTCCGCGGCCTGGACCGTCTGCCCGCGGCCCGGGTCTCGCTGCTCGCGCTGCTCTCGCCGGTGGTGGCGACCGCCGTCGGGTGGGCCGCCCTGGGTCAGGCGCTCACCCCGGTGCAGGTGCTGGGCATGCTGCTCGCCTTCGGCGCGGTGCTGGCCGGGACGTCAGCGCAGGTCCGCGTTCTCCACGATGCGGGTGGCGAAACCCGTGCGCGCGGCCCGGAGCATGGCCTGGCCGAGCCGGTCGGTGCTGGTCACGTACTTCGGCGCGATCTTGAACAGCGCCGGGATCAGCGGCGCGGTGAGCGCGTAGGTCACCCGGTAGATGCCGGTCTTCGAGGTGGCGCCGTGGGTCGGCTGGATGAAGCCGGGACGGAAGCCGTACCCGTTGGGGAAGGTCTTGATGACCTCGATCTCCGTCCGGGCCTTGACCCGCGCCCACATCTGCCGGCCGTCCGGCCTGGTCCCCGCGCCTGACACGTAGACGAAGGTCATCTCGGGGTTCAGCCCGGCGAGCGTGTGCGCGGCCGCGACCGGATAGTCGTACGAGATCTTCGTGTACGCCGCCTCGTCGAGCCCGACCGAGGAGACGCCGAGGCAGTAGAAGCAGGCGTCGTAGCCACGCAGTTCGTCCTCGATCAGCGTCAGGTCGGCGAAGTCGGCCAGGGTGACCTCGCGCAGCTTCGGGTGCCGCACCCCGGTGGGCCGGCGCCCGACGGACAGCACCTGCTCGACGTCGGCGGCCAGCAGGCTCTCGCGCAGCGCGCCCTGACCGACCATGCCGGTCGCGCCGAAGATGATGACCTTCATGTGGTGTCCTTCGCGGTGAGGATCCGGACGCTCTCGACGACCGTCCGGCGGCGGGCGGCGAGGCCGTCGGGCCCCGCGGTGTGGGTCAGGGCCAGATCCGGCGAGCCGAGCACGGACAGGCCGGTGACCAGGGCCAGGAGCTCCCCGGGCGGGAAGCGGTCGCTGATCCGGCCGGCCCGCTGCGCGGCCGCGATGGCGGCGACCTTCTGCTCGTTCGCCGCGACGACGGCGGCCGGCATGGTCGCGCTGCCGCGCTCCAGGGAGTGCCACAGGGCCAGGCGCAACGCGTACGGCTGCTGCTGGATCCGGTCGAACAGCCGGGCCGCGTAGCCGGGCAGATCGTCGGCATCGATCGGGACGTCCTCGACGGTGTCCACCACCAGGGCGTGGAACACGGCGTCGAACAGGTCCTCCTTGTTGCCGAAGTAGGAGTAGATCAGCGCCTTGTTGGCCATGGCGGCGGCCGCGATCCGGTCGACCCGGGCGCCGGCGATGCCCCGCTCGGCGAACTCGGTCGCCGCGGCCTCCAGCAGCCGCCTCCTGGTGTCCTCAGCATCGCGGACCATGCCGGCCAGCCTAGCTGACTAACTAGTTAGTTGGCCGCATTTTGTCGTACCGGGCTTCTAGAGTGCGTCAGTGCCCGTTGAACGCTGGACTGCCGCCCAAGTCACCGCGCTCGCCCCCGACGCGAGCTCGCTCAAGGGTGCGCGCGGTGTGAGCAGCGCCACCAAGTGGCAGCAGACCGGCCTGCTCGGCGAGACGCTGTGGGGGCTCTGCCGAGGCAGCGGCCGGCAGCCCTATCAAGTGGGCGTCGACCTGGCGGGCCCGGCCTACAAGTGCTCCTGCCCGAGCCGGAAGTTCCCGTGCAAGCACGCGCTGGGGCTGCTGCTGCTCTGGGCCGAGGGCGGCGGGATCGAGCCGGCCACCACGGCGCCGGCCTTCGTGACGGAGTGGCTCGCGGGCCGGGCGGCGCGGGCCGCACCCCGGCAGCCCGGGCCGGTGGACCCGGAAGGTGCCCGCAAACGCGGGCAGCAACGCGCCGAGCGGGTCGCGGCGGGGATGGCCGAGCTGCGGCGCTGGCTGGACGACCAGGTGCAGCAGGGCCTGGCCGGGGCGCAACAGGCGGGGCGCCAGCCGTACGAGACGATGGCTGCCCGCCTCGTGGACGCGCAGGCCCCCACGGTGGCCTCGGCGGTCCGGCGCCTCGGTGGCGCGGCGGGCATCGGCCCGCAATGGGCCGACCGGCTGCTCGGCGGCCTCGCGATGATCCGCCTGCTGGTCGCCGGTCACGAACGCCTCGACACTTTGCCGCCCGCCCTGGCCGCGACGGTCCGTTCCCGGATCGGCTTCCCGGTGAGTCAGGAGGACGTGCTCGCGACGACGCCGGTCCGCGACCACTGGCAGATCCTGGGCCAGGTCGACAGCGACGAGGGCGCGATCACCACCCGGCGCACCTGGCTGCTGGGGACC
>NZ_JBEZGQ010000023.1:0-22791 GCF_040650095.1 Actinoplanes sp. NPDC048791
GGCTGCTGCCGGCCATGCGGGAGCAGCCGCCCGGCCGTGGGGTGGCCGATCCGCTCGACGGCTCCACCGCGCCCCTGGAACGCGGTCCAGGTCTGGAGCAGGGCGTGCCGCTCCACTAACCTGCTGTCATGGCCAAGGACGTCGTGCCGCACCGGGATGCCGAGACGCTGCGGGCGGCCGACGCCGACCGGCACAAAATCGCTGACCAGCTGAAGACGGCTCTCGACGAGGGCCGTCTCTCGCTGGGCGAGTACGACGACCGGGTGCGCCAGGCGTACGCCGCCCGCACCTACGCCGAGCTGCTGATCATCGTCGCCGACCTGCCACGGCCGGGGGTGAGCGCGGCCGAGGTGAGCGCCCGCAAGGCCGCCGAGGTGCGCCGAGCGGAACGCAAGCTGCCGATGGCGCTGCTCGTCCTGTGGACGATCTGGGGCGCGGTCACCGCCGTCAACCTGATGGTCTGGTTCCTGGTCGCGGTCACCGTCGACGGGTACGTCTACCCGTGGCCGATCTGGCTGCTGGTGCCCGGGGCAGCCCTGGGCGCCACCACTGTCGGCGTGCAGGCGATCCGGCGGCAGCAGCGCCGGCGCTGACCCCTCGCGGTGTGGCGCAGTTCATGCACCGAGTGCAAGTTGCACCGAGTGCAACCGGCGTACGGTCGGGATTGTGGTTGTTTCCAGTCCGGTTCGCGAGCGTAAGAAACGCGAGACCTGGCGTCTCGTGCACGCGGCCGCGCTCCGGCTGATGACCGAGCGCGGCTTCGACGCGGTGTCGGTCGACGACATCGTGGCCGCCGCCGGCATCTCCCGGCGCACGTTCTTCAACTACTTCGCGGGCAAGGAGTCGGTCGTCTTCGACCCCGACCCCGACGACCCCGCCCTCTGGGCCACGCTGCTGGCCGAGCGCCCGGCCGGCGAACCGCTCTGGTCGTCGTTGCGCGAGGTCCTGATCGGCTACACCACGGCCGCGGCCGACCGGATGCTGCTGCAGCGCCGGGTCCGGCTCGCCTCTCCCGAACTGGCCGGCTGCTCCCGGGAGCTGGCCGACCAGTTCTGGGTCGCGGTCCGGGAGTGGGCAGCCGGCCACGCCGCCCTGGACGACCTGCGGCTCGATCTGACCATCAACGCCGCCCGCACGGTGCTGAACACCTCCTGCCCGCACTGGGACGCCGACACCGGCATCACCGGGCTGCACGAGCTGCTCCGCGCCGGTTTCGCCTTCGTCACCCCATCTCTTCCGGAACGGATCACCTCATGAGTCGCGTACCTCTGTCCGTGCTCGATCTCGCCACCGTCCGCGAGGGTCACGACAGCACCGACGCCCTGCGCGGGACCACCGAGATCGCCCAGGCCGCCGACGACCTCGGCTACTCGCGGTTCTGGGTCGCCGAGCACCACAACATGCCGGCCGTCGCGTCCACCTCGCCGCCGGTGCTGATCGCCCACCTCGCGGCGAACACCCGGCGGATCAAGGTCGGCTCCGGCGGCGTCATGCTGCCCAACCACATGCCGTTCGTGGTGGCCGAGCAGTTCGCGCTGCTGGAGGCCCTGCACCCGAACCGCATCGACCTCGGCATCGGCCGCGCGCCCGGCACCGACCAGGCCACCGCGGCGGCGCTGCGCGGGGTGTCGCCGCACCTGACCGTCGAGCAGTTCCCCGACCACCTCGGCATGGTGCTCGCGCTGCTCGGCGACGACCGGGTCGCCCCCGAGCGGATCGAACGGCTGCGGGCGACACCGGCCCCGGCGACCTACCCCGAGGTGTGGATGCTCGGCTCGTCGACGTACGGCGCCCAGGTGGCGGCGGCGCTCGGACTGCCGTTCTGTTACGCGTACCACTTCGCCATGAGCTCCGACGTGGACACCGCGGCCCGGCTCTACATCGACGGTTTCAAGCCGTCGCCGCGCTTCCCCGAGCCGCACCTGATGGTCAGCGCCTCGGTGATCGCCGCCGAGACGCACGAGGAGGCGCAGTTCCTGGCCGGCCCCAGCCGGATCATGGCGCTGAGCCTGCGCACCGGCCGGCTCGGCCCGATCGTCTCGCCCGAGCAGGCCGCCACCCGCGAGCTGTCCGACCTCGACCGCCAGCTGCTCGACCAGCTCCCCGGCACCCAGTACGCGGGCACCGCCGAGGAAGTGGTGCAAGCGCTGGACGAGCTGGTCGAGCGGACCGCCGCCAAGGAGCTCATCCTGGCCGGCACGGTCTACGACCCGGCCACGCGGCGGGACTCGCTGGCCCGGATCGCGAAGGCGTGGGGTCTGCCGAATTAGGGATGCGCCGGGCTCCGGCGGGGCCGAGGATGACGGCATGGCCTGGCACATCACCAACAACGTGGACGAGTTCCTGAGCGGGGCGGGGGAGTTCCTGCGCGCTCGCCCGGTGGAGAACACCGTGCTGCTGACGATCACCGGGACGCTGCGGGAACGCGGGCCGCACGCCTTCGGCGACGGCGCGGCGGTGTTCGGCTGGTGTGGCGACGGGGCTTTCTTGCGTACGCCGCCGCGCGGTGCTCTGCTCTCCGAGATGTCCCCGGCGGCCGCCGCCGAGCTGGCCGTCAGCCTCGCCGGGACGGACCTGCCGGGCATCGCCGGACCGGAGAAGGTGGTGGAGGCGTTTGCCGCGGAATGGCAGCGCCTGACCGGTGTCACCCCGCGGGTCACCGGCCGCCAGCGGTTGTACCGGCTCGCCGACCTGACCCCGCCCGACCCGCCGGCTCCCGGCGCCGGCCGGGTCGCCGAGGCCCGCGACCGCGACCTCCTGATCGACTGGATGATCGCGTTCCAGGAGGACCTCGGCGAGGATGCGGACCCCTCGGCCGAGCTCGTCGACGACAAGCTCTCGCACGGTGGTCTGCTGCTCTGGGAGGTCGACGGCCGCCCGGTCTCGATGGCCGGGATCACCAGGCCGGCCGCCGGGATGGTGCGGGTGCAGGCGGTCTACACGCCCCCCGAGTACCGGGCCCGGGGCTACGCGGGTGCCGCTACGGTGGCAGTCACCCGGTCGGCGCTGGCCGCCGGGGCCACCGACGTGGTCCTCTTCACGGACCTGGGCAACCCGACCAGCAACGCCCTCTACCAACGCCTCGGCTACACCCCGATCGAGGACCGTCGCACCGTGGAGTTCCCCGCATGAGCAGAGCCACCGTCCTGCAGGTCAACCTGGCCGTCCCGGAGCAGAGCGATGCCAAGAACGTCGGCATGACGGGCATCAACAAGCAGCCGGTCGACCACCCGGTCCCGGTGCGCGCCCCTGGTCCGAAACGGACCGGCCTGCACAGCGGCCTGGTCGGCGACCAGATCTTCGACATCGACAACCACGGCGGCGACGACCAGGCGGTCTACGCGTACGCCCGGGAGGACTACGACTGGTGGGAGCAGCAGCTCGGCCGCAGTCTGCCGGGCGGCCTCTTCGGCGAGAACCTGACCACCGAAGGCCTCGACGTCAACGGCGCGGTCCTCGGCGAGACCTGGGCCATCGGCGCGGAACTGGTGCTGCAGACGACGTTCGGGCGCATCCCGTGCGCGACGTTCCAGTGGAAGATGGGCGAGCCGCGCTGGGTGAAGCGGTTCGCGGCAGAACGCCGGCCGGGCGCGTACCTGCGGGTGGTGCGGCCGGGCGAGGTCCGGGCCGGTGACGAGGTACGGATCCTGAACCGTCCCGCGCACGGGGTGACGATCGGCGACAGCTATCACGCCTGGATGCACGACTCGGACCGGCTCCGGGATTATCTGGACCTCGAAGACCTGCCCGAGGGTCTGCGGGCGGACATCCGCCGCAAACTCAAGCTCTGATTTCGCCGGTGAGCGATGGCCGGGTGGACGACGCGCGGACTGTGCTGGACGAGGTCTGGCGGGCGGGCGCGGCCGGGATGCTCGGCGTGCTGGCCCGCCGGCTCGGCGACCTCGACCGGGCCGAGGAAGCCCTGCAGGACGCGGTCGCCGAGGCCCTGAACCGCTGGCCCGGCGACGGCGTACCGGAAAACCCGGCCGGCTGGCTGGTGACCACCGCGTGGCGCAAGGCCGTCGACCGGCTCCGTCGTGAGGTCACCGGCCGCGACAAACTCGCCGCGCTGGCGAGCGCCCCGCCACCGGAACCGACCGGCGACGACCGGCTCGCCCTGATCTTCGCCTGCTGCCACCCGGCGCTCGCGGAGCCGGCCCAGCTCGCGCTGACCCTGAACGCGGTGGCCGGCCTGCCGGCGGAGACGATCGCCGCGGCGTTCCTGCTGCCGGCCACGACGATGGCGCAACGCCTGACCCGGGCGAAACGCCGGCTGCGGGACCGCGGCGTCCGGTTCGAGCCACCCCCACCCCAGGAGTACGCCGCCCGGCTGCCGGCCGTGCTCGCCGTCGTCTACCTGATCTACAACGAGGGCTACCTGGCCTCGTCCCGCGACGCTCACGAACGCCGCGACCTGGCCCGCGAAGGCCTGGACCTGGCCCGGCAGCTGAGCGTTCTGATGCCCGCCGAGCCGGAGGTGGCCGGCCTCGTCGCGCTGCTGGAACTCCACGAGGCCCGCTCCAGCACCCGCTTCGACGCCGAGGGGCGGCTGGTGCTGCTCGAGCACCAGGACCGGTCCCGCTGGGACCAAACCTTGATCAACACCGCGGTACGGCGGCTGGCCCGTGCGGCCGGTCACGATCAGCCCGGCCCGTACCAGTTGGAAGCGGCCATCGCCGCCCAGCACGCGGCGGCCCCGTCCTACGAGCGCACCGACTGGGTCGCGCTCCGCCAGCTCTACGACCATTTGCGGATCATGCGTCCGTCGCCGGTGGTCCTGCTGGGCCGGGCGGTCGCCACGAGCTATGCCGACGGTCCGGCGGCCGCGCTGGCCGAGGTGGACGACCTGGCGGACCGGCTCGCGGGCTACCGCCTCTGGCACGCGACCCGGGCCGACCTGCTGAGCCGGCTGGGCCGCGAACCGGAAGCAATCGAGGCGACGCGCCGCGCGCTGGCCCTGGCCACGAACCCGGCCGAACGGGAACTGCTGGCGCGCCGCCTCGACGCCCTGGTGACTACTCCACGATCGGGCGAACCTCGATCCGGTCCCCGGCCGCGGTGATTCCCGGCCAGGTGGCGGCCACGGCCACCGCGTCGTCGATGTCGTCGGCGTCCAGGTGGATGAACCCGCCGACGACCTCCTTCAGCTCCAGGAACGGCCCGTCGGTGACGGTCGGCTGCCCGTCGGCGCCCGGACCGACAGTCTTGGCGGTGCTGGAGGGCTGCAGCTCAGCGCCGCCCCGAACAACCTTGCCGGCGTCGTGCCACTTCTGCCACCAGGCGTTGACCTCATCGAGCAGCCCGGAAGCGGCGGCCGCCCCGAACCAGTGCGACTCGTCCCCGGTGATGATCATGACGTACCGCATGACAGTGCTCCTCTCGGTAGGCGTACACCGTGATGACGAACGGCACGGCCCGTACCTCGACACCCCCTAGGCTGCCGCCATGCAAATCATCAAGGGCGCCGGGGTGTGGAGGTCGCCGGCGGGGGCGGCCAACGACTGGGTGGAACACCTGACAGTGCCGGAGCTGTCGGTGGGGACGTACTGCATCCCGGCCGGGGGAGTCGACGACCAGAGCCCACACACCGAGGACGAGATCTACGTGGTCACCGCCGGGCGGGCCACCATCGTCACCCCGGGCGGCCGGGCGGAGGTGGGCCCGGGCGCGGTGATCTTCGTACCGGCGGGCGAGGAGCACCGCTTCGTGGACGTGACCGAAGACCTGGCGCTGCTGGTGATCTTCGGCCCGGCCTACGGCTCGCGCACCGTCACCGGCTGACTGTCCGTGGCCGTCGGCCGTCGCCGGATTCGCGGAGTCCGGCCGTTCCTCAGAGCGGGTCGGGTCCGGGCCGCGTCGCCGGCCGGACCAGCAGATCCGCTGAGATGTCGGGCTCCCGGAGAGCCCGCCGGTCCCGGCCGGGAAGCATCCACCCGGCCGAAACGACAAGCCGGGCAACCTCGATCGCGCCACGCGCCTGCAGATGCGTGTCGTCCGCCGTCAGGAAGTAGTCCTTGGTGACCTCCGGCCCGAGCGAACTCCACAGGGCAAAGGAAAGCGCACTGAGATCGATCAGCGGCGTACGGGTGGCGGCGGCCAAGGCCCGCATGGCGTCGGCATATTCACCATGCGAAAGGTACGGGACGCCGTCATTCGTGAAACGCCGCCGCTCAACCGGGGTGACCAGCACGGGAAGCGCCTGAGTCGCCCGGGCGCCGTCAATGTAGAGCTGCAGATAGTCCGGAAAGGTCGTCCACGGATCGGTGTGCCGGGAGGGATTCTCGGACTGGTCGCCGTGCCCGAAGGAAATGAGCAGGACGTCCCGAGGCCGGAGGACCGCAAGAATCCTGTTGAGCCGCCCGGCGGCGGAAAAACTCTTGGAACTGGACGCGGAAACCGCCTCGTTGACGACGAGGGTGTTGTGGTTGAGGAAGACCGGAAGAGCCTGCCCCCAGCCGGCCCTCGGAACCTCCGTTACGGCGTACGACAAGGCCGTGGAGTCACCCACCACATAGATCGTCCGCGGCTCCCGACCGTCCGCCTGGCTGGGCCCGGCCGGCGCGGCGAGGGTCCCAAACCACCCCGCTGCTGCACCAAGCAGCGTTCTACGACCGACGCCCATGCGGTGATCCGATCACAAAGCGGACATCGAGTCGGTCACTTCGGGCCGTCGTCCACCAGCCTCCCGCATGCGCCGGCGCGCTGATGGACCTTCTCAGCCGGGTCGGGGTCCGCTCTCGGGTTCTGCTTCGCCCGACCTGAAGAAGCCGACTCCCGCCAGGACGAGAACGCCGAAGCCTCCGACCTGAGCCAGAGGGTCATCCTGCTGCGCCAGGACAATGCACGTGACCAGCACCGCCGCGCGGAACGCGACCTCAGCGGCCCTTCTCAGTCCCGTGGATTCGCCGCCGAAGAGCGCGGTCCCGACGACCCAGTACCAGCAGCCCATGACGATGCCGACGCTGACCAGCAGGCAGACACCAAGAAACCAACTGCCACTCTTGAACGCGCCTCCGATGTCCCGTCGACTAACGAAGTTGACCATTGCACTCCGGGCTTCGCGTGTGGAGGTGACCAGCTCACCGAGGATCCGCCTGGCTAACGACTGCCGACCGACCGCGGCACGCATCTTGAGCGGGATCGACGCCCCGGCGTCTGCTCGCGACGACCCGGCCCCACGGGGCCTGACCTCAACGAGAACGGCCCCGGAGCGCGTTTCCGCAGCTCTCGGGGCCGTTCACCTTGCCTGTGGCGGGTAGGGGATCCGAACCTCTGTAGCTTTCGCGACGGATTTACAGGGAGCACCGAACTCCGGTAGGAATACCGGCGTTGAGCTGGCGCTTTACCTTCTTCGGCTCGTAACCATCAGGCCGTCGCCCACGATTCGCCCACGGTGGGCTGCGACTTCACCTCCATGTCAAGATCACAAGGTCCTAAGCGCCTCTATGTACATTCCATGCGTGAACGAGTGCGTTGTGAAGGATGAATGAACCCTTCAGATAGACTTCGGAATCGTCACGCCGATGGTAGAAGTGCATATAGCTTTCGCTTCGGCCCGCCACCATGTTGCCGACGGCTCCGGCATAGAAGAGCAACGTTAGGAGTTTTTCGGCACTGATTGTTTCCTTGCCTAGATCCGCCAGGGCAGCTGCGAATTCTTTAGCATTGAATTGTTGCTTGTCGAGCGTCTTTAGTGCGGAAATTGCTGATGCAGCACTCTCCGGTCCGCCCTCGACGCCTGCGAACTCATTCGAGATGGCACCAACGAAATACTTGCTGGAGTACTGAAGTACGCCTTCTCGGATCACGTCCTGGTCAAGATATCTCTGCGGTTTGGGGCCATAGATTCCAGACGCCTCGACCTTGCGAATCTCTTCAAATAGACGCAGGAGATCTCGCGGCGTGTGCCGCGTCATAAGTAAAAGGTACCTGAGCGTATCGAATGATTGCCCCTGTCCGCGCTGGCCCACTTTGATTCTTGGGGGAAAGTACTCCAGGACTCGGACGGAGTCGATGTCGAGCGCCTTTGCGGCCTTCTGGTTAGCCAGCTGAATCAAGGGTGCGTTAACGCCAGCGGCTCCCGATAGAACGCGCCAGTCAAGGTCAAACGCCAGATCGTCACGCATCTTTTGCGAATCCGGAAGCGAGAGGGCGATGCGAGAAAAAGCATCATTTCGCAGTAGCAAGACGATGCATCCGGACGCCTCGCATGACATCAGCTTCTGATTCACTGAGTAGGCGGCCTGGACCAGGGATGCAAGGCTTTCATCGTACTTCTCATCGTTGAGGAAAATTGAGTCAAGGCCATCAATGAGAAGGACATGCCGCGACGAGGAGAGGGCCCGCGATACCCAGGTCTCCATGTACGGGACGATATTGTAGATATTTAGGCTCGGCTTGCTTTCGCGCTTGTAAATCGGTCCCAACTTTGGCACCGGTATTTGAATAACGGTGCTAGATGCGTTTAGTAGTGCGCGCCCGGAAGCGTCGCCCATAAAGCCGAAATCGCGGAGCAGCTTCGCAACCCTTTGCACTTCCTTGTCAAACTGGAGCGTGCAGTCCTTGTCGCGAAGCAGGAGTTCGAGGTAATTGCACAGAAGAATGAACTTCCATGCTACGACTGTTCGCTCCGGACCCGCTACTTGTCCAGTCTGTACGCGGGGTACTTCAGCCAAAGGCAGAGCTGTTGCGTCTCGGACGAGGACTAGGTGACTTCCCTCTTGTTCGGTGGCACGCAGGTACCACGCCAACGCGGACTTTCCTGTTCCCTTGGGTCCCAGGACTAGGAATTTTCGGCCGTTGACCAAGGCTTGTGAAGCGTTGTTGAGATCAACATAGCTCTTGACAAAAGACGACTCGTCCTCAGAAACTTCGTTTCGAGCGTCACTCATGCCGAAGTAGAGATCGCGGTATGCAGGCTTCATGGCGGCACCTCGGCGGCTGGCAGGTATTTACCTTGGCGGCGGGAGTCACGCATCGCCTCGCGGCGAACTTGCACTCTACAGGGCGTACGCCTGTTGGCAGCGCGTTTCATCACTTACGACATGGGCCGACGGGTGCGCCGGACTCTCTGGTACGTCGACGCACTGAGTGCCGCTGACAGCGCTGTACGGCGCTGTTGGTGTCCGGTCCGAGCTGGCATCCGCTGACCGAGCCTGCTGCGCTCGACAGGCCACGTCATGCTCCGGGAGCCGTGGTCAACCCAGTGCGCCACCGATCCGGTCGTTCAATCCCTCGTCGCCACCGTCGATGCAGTTGGCGTAGACCCGAAGGAGAACCGCGACGCTGTGGCCGAGCCGACGGGCGACCTCAGTAGCCGGTACACCTGCGTTGAGCCACAGGGATGCGGCGGCGTGGCGAAGGTCGTACGGCCGCCGGACCAGAGGCGAGGCGACTTGAGCCGGGGTGAGCGCCTGCTCGCGGGCGAGCTTCCACCACCGGTCGTAGACCGACTCGGAGAGCGGGCCGCCGTGCAGACCGCGGAACAGCCGGCCGTCCGGCGCCGTGTCGTAGTTCTTGATGTGCTTGTGCAGCAACGCCACGAGCTGAGGCGGGATTGGAACCGGCCGGGTGTCCTTGCGTGCCCGGTGTTTGAGGCCGCGTCGCTCGTGCGCCTGGCCGTCGTCGGTCCACGCCGTACCTGACCGAGGCGCAGTCTCCGCGAGAGTGATTCGGCCCCATCCGTACTCGATCTTCTCGTGGAGGCACTGTCCGGCTGGCGCCGCTGTGACGTCGGGTAGCTCGGTGTCGCAGTCGACGCAGCGACCGGGCAGCACGCAGTCCGGCCGGCGCAGGTCGGCCGCCTCAGACGGGCGCGTTCCGGCGTAATACAGGCAGCCGAAGAACGCCGTGACCCGGTCCGCCCGTTTGCCGAGCGACTGAAGAGCGTCGAGCAGCGCGGCGACCTGGGTCGGGTTGGCGACGACCCGGCGATCCACACCCGAGGCGACCTCAGGCGCCGTCCACTGGATCCGATCGATCGGGTTGCCGTCGAGGCGGCCCAGCTCGACCGCGTAGCCCACCGCGTTGTAGAAGATCGCGCGCTTGCGCCGGATGGTGCTGGCAGCGGCCGGCTTGCCGTCGATCCTGGTGCAGAGGCCGTCCAGGACCCGGCGGACGCTTGCCACCGTGTCCAACTCTGTGACGGGCAACGACGCCCGCTCCAGCCAGGACAGCGCCGCGGCATGCGTCCCGGAAGGCTCCTCCGACCACCGGCGAGGATTGAGGGCGTAGACGTACAACGCCTCCCGCAACACGGCATCGGCAGGGCGACCGCGCCGAGTGCCCGCCGTCATCAGGAGGGTCACGTGCGTCAGCGCCTCCACGGTGCCCCGCCGCGACTTGGCAGCCAGCCGAGGCCACTTCCCCTTCATGTACTCCCGGACGTGGACGTACCACGTGACGGCCTGCTGCGCCCGCGTCTCAGCCCACGGCCGGCCCGATTCGGTGTCGAACGGCTGACCGTCGTTCGCGGCCTTGACCAGACCTGAGCGGAAAGAGTTCGCAAGAGCCTTCGTACGGAATGTGTCCTCGAACCGCTTGCCGGCCACCGCCCACCGAACGCGCCACGGCTTGGCCTTGCGGTCCACCCGCTTGGTGATCTCCCAGACCTGGAACTCGAAGCTCTTCACGCCGCCTTCCCTTCGAGCTTTCCCAACCACTCGTGCAGCGCAGACCGGCGAATCCGGAGTTCGCCGTTGGGCAGCTTGATTGCTCGCGGCCCTTTACCGATCTGCCGCCAGTAGAACCACGTCGAGCGGGAAACACGCAGCTCAGCCAGGACTTCCGGAACCGTCAGCAGCTCGTTCATGTGTCCCCCTCGTGACCGCGCGCCGGTTCGTTCTCGGTTGCCGAAACATCTGGCCCGTCCTGTCTTCTCGCTGCGGCGAGCTGGGCGCGACGTTGGATGCGTTGGGAGACCGCGCGCAGAAGCCGGTGCTCCAGCGGCGGCAAATCCGGATCGCCAGGCCGAGCCATCTCCCACGCGAACGGCGACGGGCTGGCCATCTGGTGATCCGCCGGGGGTGAGGCGTCGGCGGCAGCCGTGACGCCGAGCAGCGCCTTGACCCAGGCGTGCGCGTCGGCGCGGTGGTCGCGCAGGGTCTTGCCGGACCAGTTACGCGAGACCAGCACGCGGCGCCCACCGATCCCGAGGGTGCTCTTCTGGTGGACGCGGCCCTTGCAGTGCCCGGGCCGGAGCTTGCCGGTGGCGTTCTTCGGCTGGACGCCGTAGAGCAGCCAGTTCGCGCACCGGTCGGAGCAGGGCGTGACGCGCAGTTCGCGCCAGAGCCGTTCGGCGTGGTCGCGTTGCGGGTCGCTGGTGTGGTCGTGGCATTCCGCGGCGGCTTTGGTGACGTACTTGGTGATGTAGCCGATGGTCCGTTCGGCGTCCTTGCTGCCAGGGTCGACGCCTTTCGCCTTGACCTGCGGGCCGAACCGCACGACGTGCGCCGGCTCGGCGTCCGGGTCGTCATCGATGGCGTCGAGCGCGTCCGCCCAGCCGGGCAGCGCAACCCTGGTGTCTGGATCAATCCAGGTCTCAGCGTCGGCGTCGAAGACCGGGGGCCGGTCGGGCGGGTACCGGAGCCGGTCGGCGGCCGGCCACCACACCTGGTGGTAGGTGGCGGTGGAGACCTGTTCGAGTAGGGCGCGGGAGATGGTGCCCCGGATGGCGAAGTGCGCGTGCGGTGCGAGTCGGCGTTGCGGCTCGACGCAGCCCGCATATTGGACGTTCCAGCCCGCCGCCCGGCGCAGGTTCTGCCACATCCGGTCGAGGAGCCGGGGGAAGTGCACGGCGTCCCAGGCCGCCCGCCGGTAGTCGTAGGTGTTCGGGTTGACCGGGGTGCCGAGCAGCGGGTCGTCGTCGGTGTGCCGACGTCGGCACGGGCACGGCCGTCCCGAGGGGATGGAGTGGACCGGGCCGTAGGTGTCGAGGGTCAGGGTCAGCCACATCGAGGGCTGGTGGGTGCTGCCGTCGCGGCCGACGTAGGTGCGTCCGACGGTGCGCGGCTCGACCTTCTGCCGGGGCAGGTCGGGCACATCCTGACGGCGACGGGTGGACCGGACCCGACGTGTCCGGTCGGCGTCGCCCTGGTCGTCATCACCGGCGGTGTCGCGCGGGGGTGCGATGCGCCCGCGCAGTCCCTCAGCCGCGATGGCCGCTTCCACCTCGGAGATGGCGTCATTCAGCTCAGCGACTTGATCCCACTCGGCGGCCTGCTCGGCCTGCGCGCGGTAGAACTCGAAGTGCGCCCGCAGCGAGATCAGCGCGATCTGGTCGTCGGTGGCGGCGGCCGGCGGGGGCAGGGGTTCATCGGTACGGTGCCAGCCCTCCCGGATCTGTACCTGCCGGTAGTGCCGGGCCCGCTTGGCGCAGGGCGGGCACTTCACGTCCAGGGTCGCGCCGCAGGGCAGGTCGATCAGTTCGGTTGCGCCGGTGGTCAGGGCGGTACGGCGTAGCGAGACGGGCCGGATGCAGACGCCGTGGTCGATGGCGAGGTTCTTGAGCGCGTCGACGGCCCGGGGAAGTGCCATCCGCGCGGCCCGTGACCCCGGCCGGGGCGCGTGCTCCTGGGCCAGAAGGGGCAGGGTGGGTGCGGTCAACGGTGGTTCACCTCCGAGCTCTGCAAGCGGGTGAAGGCGCCGGCCGGAACGGGCACGACGGCCGCGACGGTCCGTACCCGGGGCGCAGGCGGTTCCGGTTCGGCCGGCGGTTCGGTGTCGACCGGCAAGGGCGCAGGCTCAACGGGCGAGGGCAGGTTGTCGGCCGGGGTGGCGAAGACGAGCTTGACCAGGGCCATGAACGCCAGCGCCGGGACGGCGGACAGCAGCCAGCCAGACGGGCTGGGCGAGGCCACGGCGAGTTGCGCGGCGAGGGACAGCGCCGCCGAGGCCAGCAGCAGGACGACCGGGTAGCCGATCGGTGCTCCGGTGCGCTGGCGCCGGCGGATGGTGAGGAACGCCGCGACCGGCACTAGTTCGGAGATGACGGCGTTGACCCAGCCGAACGCGCTCGGTGTACCGGCCGGGACGTGCCGCATGGTCCAGTCGTGCACGTGGGTGAACGACGCCCACCCGGCCGCGATGGCGACGACCGCGAGGATCAGCACCAACAGCGCCGACTCGAACCGCTCCCCGTTCGATGTGTTGTTCATGCCGCACCGCCTTCGACGGTTTCACCGTCGATGACCTGGAGCCGGCTGTAGGTGGCGGCCATGTCCCGGATGGCTTCGTCGGTCAGGAAGGAGAACCGGACCCGCATCGGGGTGGGGTCACCGTCGAGGACGACGTAGCCGACACCCGGGGTGGTCTGCGGGATGCGGTCGCCCAGGGCGCCCCGATCGCGCATCCCGTCACCGAGGACCATGTCCACCTCGCCCGGCTCCGACAGCCGCAGCGCGATCCGGGTCGGGAACAACCCTCGCGCCGGAAGGACCTCCTTGCGCGGGTCCTGGATCGCGGCCACGACGTGCACGCCGACCGCGCGGCCCTGCGACAGCACGATCCCGAGCGACGCCTTGATCCGGTCCTTAAGCTGCCTGTCGGTCAGATACGCGGTGAGGTTCGCCAACTCGTCGATGATCAGCACGATCAGCGGCTCGGCCGGGGTCGGAATGTGCTGGCGGGTAACACCCTTGAGCCTTGCGGCCCGGCTCTGGGCTTCCCGGGCGGCTTCTTCGAGCATGGTCGCCATCGCGGCGAAGTCCTTGCTGGCGAAGCGGTCGAACAGCGGCAGCCCGATGCCGAGTTCCATACCGCCCTTGGGGTCCAGGCCCCAGAGCTTGACCAGTCCGGTACCGACGCCGCCGGCCAGGGACCGCACGATCGACCAGATCACCGAGCCCTTGCCCGACCCGGTCGCCCCGACGACGAGGACCTGAGTACCGAACAGGCGCAGGTCGAAGACGTCGCCGTCTTCCTGCCGGGCCACCGTCAGCGCGGTGAAGTCCGGTACGGCCGTGGTCGGGAACGGCGCCACGGTCTTGGTCAGCGGGTCACCGCGGAGCAGGACCAGCACCACCGTGCCGAAAGAAGGTCCGGGCATGGCCTTGACCTGCCGGACGCCGAAGGTTTGCGCGAGGCGTTCGGCGACCTTGCCGAAGTCGTCCGGGATCTGCCCGGTGACCATCCGCACGAGTACGACGTCAGCGCCGGGACGGCACCGGACCCGCTTGAGGATCGGCAGCACCGTGTGCCGGTCGAACGATACGGAGAGTTTCGCGGTGACCATCGCGGCCTGCCAGCGCCGCCGGTAGGTCCACCGCCGGAACCGGGCGAGGACCGGGTACCAACCGAAGCGCAGGAACGAACGGCGATGTCCGAAGCCCCACCCGGTCGCCGCAGCGGCGATCCCGCCGACCGTGCAGGCCGGGCCGACCCAGCCGTACTCGGCGTAGAGCCACAGCAGACCTGTGGCGGGACCGGTCGCCCACCAGTACCGCACGTAGGTCACGACCAGCCAGGCCACGGCCTTGATCGCCTGCCACACCACGAGAAGCCAGACCGGTAGCCGCAGCACCGGCGTCCGAACGGTGAACGGCGCGGTCGGAATCGACTCGCCCCGGATCACATTGATCAGCGGCATCCCCGATCCCCCTTCCGCCGCGCGGCCTGGAAACGGTCGAGGTCAGCCAGGAACTGGCGAATGTTGTCGAGCCGCTCGGCGTCGCTGGTGTGGGCCATGTCGACCCATGCCTGAATCCGGCCCATGGTCTCGGCGTACCGGTTGACCAGGTCCCACACGTCCGGCGCACGCTGCGCATCGGCGGCGTTCGGCCGGTCGCAGGCCGGGCACTTGTCGGCGTCGGTCGGTAGTGCGGTGAGCAGTCCGCAGCCTGCGCAGGTGCGCCAGACAGCGCCGTCTCGCGTCGTGATCCGGGCAGCGTCATTTACTGTGGGCATCACAGCCCCGTCCCTTCGCAGGTGGTGGGTTGAGCGCCGGGGCGGGGAGAACTTCTTGGCGGTTGTTGGCCCCGCCCCCGACGCGTCAAAGAGAGATCAGGCAGCCTTGGCCGGCTTGTTGGCGGACTGCGGGGCGGTCATCTCGCTCGCGCGGATGGACCACGCCTGCCGCGCCCGGCACTTCGAGCCGTTTCCCTTGCACTTCTGCGAGTCCACGTACGGCGTCAACGTGACGCCGGTGAACTCCACCATCGGCGGGTAGCCCGGCACCATCGACGCCGGCGGCACCGGCTGATGCGCCGCGACCACCTTGACCTTGAACTCCTTCGTACCGCCGAACTTGCCCGCCTCCGGGTCCAGGTCCAGGACCTTGACCAGCCAGATCCGCTCGCCGGTCTCCTTGTCGCGCAGCTGGTCGTCGCCCTGGCCCCGCTTGTCGAAATCGGTGGCCGGCTCGACGCCGAGGCAGAGCGCACCGTGCGGCGCGACGTACTCCCACGGCACCGGAACCTTGATCGAGTTTGGAATCACTGAAGTGGCCTCCTCCGCCAACACTTGGTTACTTGACTAACCAAGTTGGCCTAAAGCTAGCACATGACTTACTTGGCTAGTCATGCGCAATCATGCCGGAATTAGCGAAGTTTGAAAGCCTCTTCGAGTCCCTGTGCCGGGACCGGGAACGCCGTGTCGATCACGAGTAGCGGATGGCCGGCGACGCTGCGGACGATGAGCAGGCTCGCCAGCAGCGACGACCTGCGATCAAGGGTCAGCAGCACCGACTCCCGCGCCGACGCCGATCGCACGGACAGCCGTTCCACGACGTCCACGGCCACGAGCCGGCGGCGCCGTTCCAGGTGATCCAGTGCTCCTTCGCCGAGCAGGTCCGGCAGGTGGAATGCCGTCCCGCTGGAGGCGACCGCCGGTAGGTAGACGGTGCTGAGCATCAGCCAACCGGCCGCGGTCGCCGGGAACAGCCGTTGCCGGGCGATGACCGGCTCTCCGACCGGGATGGCCAGCGTCGCGGCAATGCGCGCGGAGGCCGGCGCCCGGCCCGCGCCGATCAGCGTGGCGTCCGGCGCCTCAGCGGCATGCAGTGCCGTGCGGATCCGGCCGGGAGGTTGCGACGCCAGCGCCGATGGCCGGCCGAGGATGACGCGGCCCTTGCCCTGCAAGCCTTCGATGTAGCCGAGCTGGCGCAGGTACTCCAGTGCCCGGACCACCGTGGACCGCGAGGCATCGAACTCGCGGACAAGCTGCGCCTCGCTGGGCAGCATCGTCCCGACCGGGTAGGCGCCGCTGTCGATGCGGTGTTGCAGGGCGTCGGCGATGCTCGCGTACTTCGCGGCCGTAGGTTCGATCGGCACTGGTTGTCATCCCCGGTTCCGCGGTGCGGCAGACCGGCGCTGGGCGGGAAGCCCGGCCGGCGGCGCGTCAGTGACGCAGGCGGACACGTGCACCAGGGCTTGAGTCCAGCCGAGCGAGTAACCGGTGCCGGCGATCTCGTCGCCCTCCAGCCAGACCCAGGCGCCGCCGTACCACTGCGAGATGTCGAGCCGGACCCGCCGCACCAGCAGCACAAGACCGGATTCGCGGTACCGGCACCGGTCGGCGGGTATCCGCAGCAGGTGCCCGACGAGCTGCCCAGTGGGGACAGGCAGCCGAGGCGCGATGGCGAACGGGCTAATCACGCCTGCCTCGCAAGGGGCCGGCGGACCGTGCCGGTCACCATCGCTGCCCCCGGTTGCCGCGGTGCAGGCCGGGATCGGTGACAGGGTCGCGGCCAGTAATGGCGAAGGTCAGGCCGCGGTCAGCGAGTTGCCGGGCGACACAGGGGTACGTGATGGCCGGCCGGCACAGCAGGCACCACCCGTCCGGACCGGGTCGATGGTCAGCGAACAGCCGACGGGAGAGCTGCCACACGAGCGGGTTGACGCACTCGGCCGGCGGGTCGATCGGTGGATTGCCGTCGAACGCGGGAAGCGGTTCGCTCATTGGTGCTGACCTCCGCAAGCGGCATCGACGGCACCGGGACGGGCGGGGTCGCGACTGGCGTTGCCCGTGCCCGCCCCGGTGCTAGCTGTCCTCGCGAGACAAGATCAACCGCAGTGGCAGCGAGTAACGTCGTGCGAGGCCATATTTGACTAGCTTGGCTAGTCATATCGACCGTACGGAAGTCAGTGTGCTTACGCAAGCAGGAGCGCCCACATTTCCTAGCCTGGCTAGCCAGGCTTTACCCTGCTGGAGTGAACGTGGATGCCCGCAGCCTCGATGACCTGGAGCCGGACGATGCCCGCCCGGCGTCCCAGCAGATCGCCAACGTGCTCCGCGCGGCGATCCTCACCCGCAAGTTCGCGCCGGGGGAACGGCTGCCCTCGCAGAACGACTTGGCCGAGCGCTACGGCGTAGCCCGCGAGACCATCAAATCCGCGCTGCGCATCCTGCGCGATGAGCGCCTGGTCGTCACCCGACAGGGGAGCGGCGCGTTCGTTCGCGCGCAGACAGAACGACCGGTCGGCCTACGCCCGCACATCGAGGCCGCGTTCGAGCGACCACACGTCACAATCGACTTTTCGGGATTCTCCAGCGAGACCCTGCACGGCGCGATTCAGGAACCACTCGACAAGATCCGCGCCGGCCGCCTCACCCCGGAGTCCGTCGCGATCCGGATCCTGCTGCCAGACCTGAGCCTGCCCTCCGTCATCCCGTCACGCGCCGATCCCGTAGGCGACGACCCCGCCGTCCGGGAACGCGCGGCCCGCATCGCCCGCCGCAATACCGAAGCCATCACCGAATCGGTAGGGGAGCTGGGAACCCTCGGACTGGTCCGCAACGCCACCGTCGAGGTCCGGGCGCACGGCACGACCGTGCTGTCCAAGCTCTACATCCTCAACCGTGACGAAGTGTTCTTCGGCTTCTACCCGGTCATCACCAACACCGTCTCGGTCGACAAGCAGCCGGTGACGATCTTCGACGTGCTCGGCAAGGACGTCCCGCTGTTCCACTACGCCACCAGCGGCGAAGACGACGACGCCGCCGACCAGTTCGTCCACCAGGCCCGCACCTGGTTCGACAGCGTCTGGACCAGCATCGCTCACGAGTACACCCCATGACCCTCACCGACCTCGTCGGCCGAGCCCGATGCCTGCTGATCGACTTCGACGGCCCGATCTGCGCTGTCTTCGCGGGCCGCCCCGCCGCCACCGTGGCGCAGGAGCTGCACGCCATCATCCGCGAACGGCTCATCGGCGACCTACCAGCCGGCATCGCCGCGTTGCATGCCAACCCGCTTCAGATCCTCAGCCAGGTCGAAGCGCTCGGCGACGACGAGCTGACCCGCGCGGTTGCCGACGCCTGCCGCAATGCCGAGACCGCCGCCGTCGCCAGCGCGCGGCCGACACCCGGAGCGGAAGACTTCCTTCGCACCGCTCACCGCACCGGCCGGAAGGTGGTCATCGTCAGCAACAACGCCAACATGGCGGTCGAGACCTACCTACGCGACCACGATCTTGCCCGCTACATCGACGGCGTGTCAGCCCGATTCGACGGCATGCCGCCCCGCCTACTCAAGCCGCATCCGTTCCTCATCGAGCACGGCCTCACCACCGTGCACGCCCAGCCGGCCGAGGCGGTGTTCGTCGGTGACTCGGTTACCGACGTCGAGGCCGGCCGGGCCGCTGGGACACCCACCGTGGGCTACGCCAACAAGCCCGGCAAGCGCCAGCGCCTCACCAACGCCGGGGCGGACACGGTCATCGACGCGATGCAGTTGCTGGTGCCGGCGCTACAGTCGGTGCCAACCGGCCCGCCTACATGACCGCGGCTCCCGTGGTGCCGGCGGATGTCCTGGCGAACGTCCGGCAGCGCTGGCCTGAGATCGTCGACGCCTGGGCGAGCCATGTCGGGACCGAATTCCAGACCCTGTGCGATCAATACCGAGCCACCTCTCCCGCCGTGCTGCCCGCCCGGTACGGGTACGTCGTCGCCGTCGACACCCTAGACGGCCCGCTCGTGTTCCGCAGCAGCCCCGATCCCCGCGGACCCGACCAAGCCGCCGTCGCCGCAGCCCTGGCCAACCTCGGCATTTCACCCACGGTGCACCAGACCCTCGCCACCGACCACGGCACCTGGACCGTGCTAGATCGTGTGCTGCCCGGCACCAGCCTGATCCAGAGCGACCCGGCAGCCATCAGGTTGGACGCTCTGTTCTCGCCGCTCGCCGCCATGCACCACCAGCCGGCGCCTCGCGCCGGCATGCCGTCCATCCTGGACTGGCTGAGCGAGCGGCTCACAGACGACAACCTCACCGACCTGCGGCCAGGCACCACCATCGCCCCCGCCGACGAACGCGAAACCGCCCTGAACCTGCTTGCCGAACTCGCCCGCGACCACATACCGGGCCTGTGCCACGGCGACGCATCAATGGGAAACCTCATCGCCAGCGGCACCGACCGATGGATGCTCATCGACCCACGCGGCATGACCGGCGAAAGCGCCTACGACGTCGCCGTGCTCGCCATCAGAGCAGCCCGGATCCACGACTCGGTGAATTTGATCCCACACATCGCGAAACTTGCGGACGTCACGGCTGAACGCGTCCGTACCTGGATGGCCATCGCTAACGCCGCCCGGGTTTGAACGTGGGCGGCGACATGCCGATGCCGAGCTCCGAGAATTCGCTGCGCAAACACAAGACTTCGCAGGCGGACACCTCTGCTTGCTAGGAGCGATCACCGGCCACATTGAACACCCACGGCCATCGACGCTAACCTGTTGTCGAGCCTTCCGATTGGAGTAGCCATGTCAGACCCGGCCTGGGATTCGGCCGAAGAGCTCATGAGAACTTGGCTTCAGAGGGCGCGCGAAGGACAGCACTCGCATCATGAAGCTGGGAAGTTACTCAAGCGCGCGAATTATGCTTTGGCTGTCCCGATCATCGTTATCACCGCAGGGTTGGGAACTGCGGCGTTCGCGACTATTGCAACGCAACTCTCGGGAGGATGGAAAGTCGCTTTCGGCGTCTTGGGAATCGCTGCTGCGGTTCTCTCGACTTTGCAAACACACATGCGCTATGCCGAACGAGCGGAAAAGCACAAGAATCTTGGCGCTCAGTACGGCGTAATTAGACGCAAACTTGAGACAATTCTGGCTACGCCCCGCGAAGAGCGCGAAGATCGCCGCGCTGTGCTTGATGAGGTGCGTTCGAAATTTGATGCGTTGAGCGGCGAAGGTGATGTTGTCTCGCGTCGCATCTTTGATAGGACGATAAAGCGCTTGGCAGAACGTGACCGACAACGTTCCAAGCAATTAGGTCGCTAGTCCAGGTCAAATCCTCGGAGTTCTTCCAAGAGGCCCTCGGGAAGCCTCTCCTGCCATGCGTGTTCGAACGTCATCGAATTTCTCTTAAGGCGCTCGAAGATCGCGATGCTTTCAGGTTGACCGAGGAGCATGTACAAGCCATTTTGGTAGGCTTCTGATGCTGGCCCGTATCGGTCGTAAATTTCTTGTAAGTTTTCGCGTTCACGCTTTGCGAACTTTTCGAGCTCGTCCGGGTATGTGACCCATTGTTCTTGCTCCATCGTCGACATAACTATGGATATGACTTCCCGGGTAAAGCTGCTGCTGGATGGGTTAGTGCAGAACGAGTAATAGATTCGCTCGCATTGATCAACAGTCGCGTTGAGGTAGCGATCAGGGGAAGTCCCGATGGCCTCCATCGCACGCTGCACCTCTCGGTCATAAACCTCGACCAACGCGAGCAGACCGTACAGCGACCGTCTGACATCCTTCGGCAAATCTGAAGAAGGCTTATACAGCAACTTATGGGACATACTAGCCCATAAGTCGGTGGCTGCAGTTCGGAGCTGTATCTCACAGCTGTATCCCTTGAACAGGGGAGGGGCTTCGGGGTCGCTAGACGGAATCGGCCGCGCTTGGAAGTGAAGCCGGGGATAGCGCAGCCTGTCCTCATCATCATCTTCGGCTGGCTCGTCCAACGACGACCATGTCACATCGAAGTTTTCGCGGATAATTTTCTCAGCGATTACCAGTTCGCCGACATGACGTACAACGACCCTAACTCCCGCCTTGTCATGCAGTTGGTCCCAAGGATCGTCTACTTTCTTCTCGATTGCCTTCTTTACGAAACTCCATACGTCTTTAGCTCTATGGCTAACCGTGCAGTCAATTCTTGCCTCGATAGCAAGTTCACGGATCCGTTGGGCAACCCCTTCGGCTAATTTCTCAAATACTGGCCTTTCTTGGACATAGCGGGCTTTTGCCTCGTCTCGCGAAAGACCCACGGAGTGCTAGCCTTCGCTAGCGTCCATCGGTGCGGAGCCACTATCGACTTCCTTGGGCCGGCTGCCGCCTGCCACCCCCCGACCTTTAATGTCCCCCATGATGTCCTGAATTACCACGCGACTGATGGGGCCATCGACTCTCTCAATTTTGATGACGTCGCCATACGTTGAATTTGGTGCAGTTATGAGAACGCCGCTTTCGAACGCAATGCTGAAACGCTTAAGCTTTGGTTCAATCAAGGAGACGTCCTTGTCAAACATCTTGACCGGAACGCCGTGGTCAGACAAGTAGTTGACGAAGGGATCATGATCGGCTTGCCGCAAGTTGCTGTTAGCAAATCCTCGCACCGATACGGTCTTCCGTTCACTGAGCATTTCGGTCGCAATGGCCATTTGATATCGAGCCCGTAGGTCGGGATCTTTAACGAACTTGTTGACCCAAGCTTGTGCATGCTGGTGAAACTGACTTGTGAGCTCCTTCGGGTCGCCTAGGAGTCTGCACCCAAGGTAGGCCCTGAGAAAGAACGCGGCGACCTCGCTGCCAGACATCTGAACATCTGCGGCCCAGCCGTAGAGAACGTCGTCCACTAGGTCCGCAGAGTCGAACAATGCAACCTTGTACACCTTGGATTTGCTCGTTAAGAGTAGGCGTTCGAGGTAGCGGACGGCCTGCACTCCACCTGGTTCCGTAGAATCCTCAACCAGCATACCGCTTTCCTGCTCGACCTTTACGAGCATAATCGACGGCGACCCACCGGCCAGGCATTCCGCTACGAAAAGCATGCCGGACGGGTTCCTTCTGGTTTGAGCGTCCAACAGGGTTTGAGCGAGTTCTTGCGACTTGGCGATAAAGTCGGCATCCTCTACGGTCAGTAGATCCTTGACGATTGCTGGCGTCTTAGACTCAACTGAAGAGTTCTCCACTACCTGTCTGCCGCTATGGATGAGCACTTTGCGTAAGCGCCGCTCAATCTCTGACTTTGCGGAAGGCTCCATGTCGCAGACGCTGTGGCGTGCCGCAATTGAAGGAGAGGCAACGTCGCCCTTGGCTGGAATGCCATGGAAGATGGCCTTCGTAATGGCGATTTGACCTATCGAGCTCTTCACGAGATTCGCATCCCCTCGATGCTAGATCCAGAGCCATCTATGCTCGCCACCAAGGTCAGATGTAGAGCGCCCAGGCGGCACCTACAGAACGTTAGCTGACCGTCCATAGAAGATGAAGAGACGGCAGCATGCCTGCTCGCTGTTGAAACTCCTCGCGTGGCCGCAGCGGTGCCGTTAAGCATCCTTGACGAGCATGCAGTTCCCAGAACGCTTGTTCGATTTACCGCGAAGGGATGAGGGCAGGACATGCCATACCCCCAAGCCAGAGGTGGGGTCGTTGGCGTCATTTCCCCTTCAGCGACCAGTCGGCGTCGCCGTCTTTGACGGTTGCGTCGCTGTACTGGGCTGTGTTCGACATGGGCCAGACGCCGTCAGGGCCTCCAGAGTCAGCAGACGAATATGGGACGACTGCCGAATTAACCTTTCTTGGATCAAGGCGCCGCGCAAGCGCGGCGCGGCCGGCCGCGCTCGGCCTGCTGGCGGC
>NZ_JBEZGQ010000024.1:0-22448 GCF_040650095.1 Actinoplanes sp. NPDC048791
GCGGGCGGGCCGGCCGCCGGCCGAAATCCCGCTGGCCGGGCCCGGGTGGTTCCAGGCCTACGTGCTGCGCGACCGGGACATCACCGAGCAACAGGTACGCGCAGCCGTCGCCGCCGGGGCGGGCGCGATCGTACTGACCGCTGATGCCCCGTTTGTGCACCCGCGGTCGGTGCCGCAGGCCGGTGCGCTGTCCCCGGCGACCCGGCCGGTGGACCGGGAGCAGGATCCGGCTCTCGACGCCGGCGCGATCGGCTGGCTGGCGGCGATCTCCGGCCGGCCGGTGCTGGTCAAGGGTGTGCTCGGGGCCCGGGACGCGATCGCTTGTGCCGACGCGGGCGCGGCCGGGGTGATCGTGTCCAATCACGGCGGCCGGCAGCTGGACCGGGTGGTCGCCACCGCGCGGGCGCTCGGCCCGGTTGTCGAGGCGGTCGCGGGCCGGGTGCCGGTGCTGGTGGACGGCGGCATCCGGGACGGCGGCGACGTGCTGACGGCGCTGGCGCTGGGTGCGCAGGCGGTGCTCATCGGCCGCCCGGTGCTGTGGGCCCTGGCCACCGGCGGCGCGGACGGCGTCCGCGACTGCCTGGACTACTACCGCACCGACCTGGCCCGGACGATGGCGCAGGCCGGCCTATCGACCATCAGGGACATCGACGCCGACGTGATCACCCGGCCCTGACCAAACGGCCGATCCGGAGCAGGATCAGACCGGCCGGCGACGGCGGGTCAGCACCAGCGCCATCGCACCCGTCAACACCAGGAGCATCCCCGCGCCGGCGATCCGCCCCGCCGGCGCACCCGTGATGGGCAGCCCACCGCCGGATCCACCACCGGATCCACCCGAACCACTGCCCGAGCCACCCGTGGTCAGCTTGACTTCGATCTTGGCCACGTTGTTGGTCGTCTTCTGGTCCTGCACGCCACCATCGACCGTGATCGAGCCCTCGTCCTCGTTCTCGCCGTCCTCGATCTTGGCGGTGAACGAGAACAGCTGCTGCTCCCCCTTGGCCAGCGGCTTGCTCGCCACGCACAGGTAGTCGTGGCCGCTGACCTGGCCGGGCTGGTCCCAGCTGGGGTCGCCGTCGCCGTTCGGGACGCAGTGCTTGTCCACCTTGGTCAGGGCCAGGCCGGACGGGATGCGCACTTTGGCCGCGTGGATCCACGACGTCGTGCGACCGAGCACGGTGGCCGGGCCGTCGTTGCGGAAGCCGACCTTCACCGTACGGGTGTCGCCGATCTTGCCCTCGAAGTTGTCGCCGATGGCCAAGCTGTCGGCCGGGTTGAGCGGGACCTTCACCTGGAACGAGGTCGCGTTGTCCCATTCGTTCAGCTCGCGCTGACCCGCCGCGAGGCTCCGCGCGGCCGGCACCAGCTGCAGCTTGGCGCCCGGCTTCCGGGCCGCCTTGGTCGCCGCGGCGAGGCCGGCTTCGTCGTCGTCGAGGCCCAGGGCCGCCACGCCGGCGGTGTAACTCGCCGGGCCGGGGGCAGCCACGTCGGCCGCGACGGTGAGCGGGGTCGTCGGCGACATGCCGAAGGTCGAGCCCGGCGCGAGGGTCAGGTCGAAGACGCAGACGACGCCGGGCAGGTCCTTGACCTTGACGCAGTTGCTGTAGTTGTTCGGGTACGAGATGTAGCGCGGCCCGGCCAGCGCGAGGGCGACACCCTCGGCGGCCTTGTCGCCGTTGTTGCGGACCGAGATCGGCAGCACGGCCGACTTGCCCGCGGCCAGCTCGATGTCCGGGATGCGGGCGGTCTCGAGGTCGACGCCGGCCGCTTCGCGCACCACCGTGACGGTGGTCGACTCTTTCCACGCGCCCCCGGCGTCGTGGACCACGAGGCCGATGGCGGCCCCGGTCGTGGGCAGCGCGGCGGTGGGCGTCACCGTGAGCGAGAAGGCCTTGCGGGCGCCCGGCGCGAGGTCGCCGATCGTGCACCCGGTCGCGGTGCAGCCCGGCCCGGGCTTGAAGCCGAGGCGCGGGTCGATCGCGGTGCCGGTGAGGGCGAAGTCGAGGGTCAGGCCGGTCGCCGCGGTCTCGCCCGCGTTGACGACCTCGAACGGCACGGTCTTGGTGGCGCCGCTCGTGGTGACCACCCGCTCGGGCGCCGAGATCTCGATCGTCGGCTGTTCGGCCGCGGCCTCGGCGCGTGCCGGGGTGGCCGCGCCGACGGCGGTCAGCCCGATCATGGCAAGGGGCAGCGCGAGGCGGATCGCGAGATTGTTCGGTCGTGTGGCCACCGGTCAATGCTCCACTGCGGACCGACGCGGCGCTACCCCCTGTGGAGCAAAGTGGTCTATACCTGGGCGAAGATCGGCCCGTCGGCCGGCAGGGCCGGTGCCTCGCCGCGGGCGGCGGCCCGGCGGGCGAACTCGCGCACCCCGGCCACCTGCCGCTCACCCAGCGAGAAGTCCAGGGCCCGGAAGTACGTGGCCAGCGTCGCGGCGTCGAACGGCTCCCAGCGCGCCGCGGCCTCGGCCACCTCGTCCAGCTCACCGAGGCACAGATCGCGTGAGCGCTGGAACGCCTCGTGCACCTCCTTGACCACACCCGGGTGGGCGGCGGCGAACTCCTTGCGGACCGCCCAGACGGCGAAGACCATCGGCAGGCCGGTCCACTCCTTCCACGCCTGCGCCAGGTCGATGACCTGCAGGCCGAGCTCCGGGGCCTCGTACATGGCGCGCAGGGCCGGGTCGCCGATCAGCACCGCCGCGTCGGCCTCCAGCAGCATCTGGTTGAGCTCCGGGGGGCAGCGGAAGTATTCGGGCTCGGCGCCGTACTGCTCGGCCAGCAGCATCTGGGCCAACAGCACGCCGGTCCGCGAGGTCGAGCCGAGCGCGACCGGGCGGCCGTCCAGCTCGGCGGGCGGCCGGGTGGAGACCAGGTTGACCGACAGCACCGGCCCGTCGCTGCCGACCGCGAGGTTCGGCAGCAGCAGCAGGTCGTCGGCGTTGCGCAGATATTCGACCAGCGAGATCGGGCCGATGTCCAGGTCGCCGGCGACCAGGGCGGCGTTGAGCCGGTCCGGGGTGTCCTTGTGCAGGTCGACGTCGAGCAGCGCGCCCGAGCGCATGAGGCCCCAGTAGATCGGCAGACAGTTGAGGAACTGGATGTGGCCTACCCGGGGTCGCCGGACTACGTCGCTCATGGTCCGACGCTATCTCCGGCGGGTTGCGCATGCCGGGGCTCCACCTGCGGCGAGGGACCTATCTCACGTTCGGCCCGGCGGACGACGGGTAGGCAGACGGCCACCGCGACCAGCCCGGCGAGGCCGGCCGCGGCGACCAGCGGCCGCGGCGCGAAGTGGTCGACGAGCGGCCCACCGACCAGGTAACCCACCATGCCGGCGCCCTGAACGGCGGCGCCCATCGCGGCGAACGCCCGTCCGCGGGCGGCGGCCGGCACCCGTTGGGCCATGACCACGCTGGTGAAGACGTTGATGCCGCCGTTGCAGAGGCCACCGGCGAACCAGAGGGGCACCAGCAGCAGCGCGTGCCAGACGCCGGCCCCGGCCAGCACGGCGGCGCAGGTGGCCCCGGCCAGCAGCAGCGAGATCCGCACCAGCCGTCCGGGCTGGGTCCAGCGCCGGCCGAGCCGGCCGAACAGCAGGGCGCCGGCCAGCATCCCGGCGGTCCAGGTGCCACTGACCAGGCCGAACACCGTGGTGGAAGCGCCGAGCGTCGCCCGGATGAAGAACACCTCGATGACGTTGATGGCGCCCACGCCGGCCACGACGGCCGCGATCGCCCCGACCATCACGGCGACCAACCTGTCGTCGCGCAGCCGCCAGGAGACGGGCACGGCCGCGCCGGGCCGGGCCGCGGGCGCTCTCCGGGTACGGATGAGCAGCCCGGCCACCACCAGCGACAGGTACGAGACGGCGTCCAGCAGCAGCGGCACCCGTACGCCGAACTGCCCCACCAGCACCCCGGCCAGCGCGGGCGCGATCAGCATGCCGATCAGTCCCGCCGTCTGGTTGATCCCGCTCGCCTTGGCCAGGTCCTCACGCCGGACCATCGCCGGTAGCAGCGCCGCGAGCGTGGGTTGGGTGACCGCGAGCCCGCTCGCCAGCACCGCGACCAGCGCAATGATCACCAACGAGTGCTCGGCGAAGGCCAGCGCCGTGCACACCGCGGCCTGCCCGATCCCGGCCACGATCAGCAGCTTGCGGCTGTCCACCCGGTCGGCGATCCGGCCGGTCACCGGGGCCAGCACCGCCAGCGGCAGGGCGGCGGCGAGCAGCAGCCCCGAGACGGCCACCCCACCCGCCCCGGCCTGCTGCAACGCGAGCGCAAGGGCGGTGGCCGCAAGAAAGTCACCACAGGCGCTGACACCGCGGGCGCCGGCGGCGAGGTAGACGTCACTCCAGCGCGAACCGTCAGATGTGAAGGACATACTTCGAAAATAATCCTTCACATCTGCTCAGCACAAGGGCTACTCCACCGGGAAGACGGCGTAGTGCACAGCGACCGGCCGCGCGTCCGCGGGCGCGTCCGCGATCCGCTCCCGCCGCCGGTACGGCGCCAGCACCTCCTTGACCTGCCGGTTGACCTCAGCCAACTCCTCGGCGTTGAGCAGCAGCATCGGACTCATCAACGCGCTCGCGTCCTGCCAGGTCTTCGGCTCCTCGTGCGCCCGCGCGACCCACTCCCGCAACCGGGCGAAGTCACGGTTCAGGTAGACATCGACCAGTGCCCGCTGACTGGCCCGGGTCTCCGGCTCATTGAGGTCACCGT
Organism: Actinoplanes sp. NPDC048791; assembly: GCF_040650095.1. NCBI lineage: Bacteria > Bacillati > Actinomycetota > Actinomycetes > Micromonosporales > Micromonosporaceae > Actinoplanes > Actinoplanes sp. NPDC048791. Next base: position 4,730 of record NZ_JBEZGQ010000024.1, read on the forward strand.
CGACGTTGAGCCCCGACGTGGTGCTGCGCCAGACCCGTTCCCGGCCGTCCCCACGACTCGGCGCCTGCTCCACGAGCCCGTACTTGGCCAGCTCACGCAGGTGATAACTGGTCGCACTGGGCGACAGTCCGACCAGCCCGGCACACTCGGTGGCGGTGACGACCGCGCCGGTGCTGCCGAGATGCTCGATGATCGCGATCCGGGCCGGGTGCGCGAGAGCCCGCATCACCTTCGGGTCGGTGATCCGTGTGGTGGGTTGCCCGTCAGCCATGCCACCCATGATCCCGCGTCACCCGCGGCACCGACGCACCCGGGCGATCAGAGATGCCGGCGCAATTCGGCAGCGAAACGCGGCACGCCGGTGCGCTCAAGCAGCACCAGCACGCCGGGCACGCTGGTCGGCTCACGCCGGTATGAGGCGGCCTGCTGGCGCAGGACCGCCAACGTCAAACCCGGATACAGATCCAGCTGGTCGAGCAGGAACTCATCCGGATGCACGGCGACGATGTCGTACGGCTTGAGCGCCGCCTCCGGGAAGTCCTTGACGTTGAAGGTGACCAGAACGGCACTTGTGCGGTTCCTTACCGGGTCGATCTCGGGGTGGCGGTGGACTCGTACAGTCCTGCCTCCTCCCCCTCTGACGCCATCCGGTCCAGCGCTTCACGGCGTTCGGTTCGCATGCGCTCCTGGTAGGCGAGGACGTCGCGGAGCATCACCCGACGGTGCCTGCCGCGCATGGTGTACGAGATGTCGCCGTCCGTCAGGAGGCGGACCAGGGTCGGCCGCGAGATGTTGAGCAGGTCGGCCGCTTCCTGGGTGGTCAGCATCGTGTTGTGGGGGGCGATGGAGATCGCCATCCCCTGGGACAGCGCTCCCACCACGTCCCGCAGGATGCCGTACAGGTCGTCCGGGATCTCGATCTCCGTGCCGTCCGGGCCGACCAGCCGAGCTCGCGTTGGTGCCGTCACCGCGGCCAGACCTCGAGCGAAGCGGGCCATATCGGCAGGGTCTTCAGGGGGCAGCACGGTCCGTTCGCGCAGGACGCCGGTCATGGGACGAGCTTACCGCTAAACGAAAAAAACGAAAGGCGAAAATCGGTGGCCCCGGCCGGCGGGGTTGCGTATCGTGACTGGCCGCTTGACGGCCGCGGTGAGTCGACACCGCAGCGGACGTCTCCGCGCCGGACGACGGCCACCCGTTGCCGGATACGCGAGCGAGCAGCGAGCTACCGCGATAGGAATCAGCGTGCCCGCATCCGAACTCGACAACGAACTCATTTCCGAACGCCGGCATCTCAGCCAGTCCCGCGCCGCGCTGGGGCGGATGCGGGGGCGGGCCGAGTCCCTGTTCGCTTCCGGCGCTGACGTCGCCGGGGACGCCTACAGCGCTGAGACGCTCGGGCGGACCCTGTCGCGCCGGGTGGCCGAGCTGGCCGATGATCCCGACACTCCGCTCTTCTTCGGCAAGCTGGACATCGAGCAGACGGATTACCACATCGGGCGCCGGCACGTCACCGATGATTCCGGTGAGCCGATGGTGCTGGACTGGCGGGCGCCGCTGTCCCAGTCGTTCTACCGGGCCAGCGTGCGTGATCCGCAGGGTGTCGCCACCCGGCGCCGGTTCGGTTTCGTCAAGGGGGAGCTGACCAGCTTCGAGGACGAGCACCTGGACCGGGGCGAGGAGCTGGGCACCAAGAGCCGGATCCTGACCGCCGAGATCGAGCGGCCGCGCGTCGGGCCGATGCGGGACATCGTCGCCACCATCCAGCCCGAGCAGGACGAGCTGGTCCGCGCCGAGCTGGAGGATTCCATCTGTGTGCAGGGCGCGCCCGGCACCGGTAAGACGGCGGTCGGGCTGCACCGGGCCGCGTACCTGCTCTATGTGCACCGGGAGCGCTTGCGTCGCTCCGGGGTGCTGATCGTCGGCCCCAACACCGCGTTCCTGTCCTACATCTCGGCGGTGCTCCCGGCGCTCGGTGAGGTCGAGGTGCAGCAGGCCACGGTCGACGACCTGATCGCGCGGGCACCGGTACGCGGCCACGACGCCGAAGCCACCGCCCTGCTCAAGCACGATCCGCGGCTGGCCACCGTCCTGCGCAGGGCGTTGTGGAGCCGGCTGGCCAAACCGGTGGAGCCGATCATGGTGTCGGACGGCTCGTACCGCTGGCGGATCGATCCGGGACCGCTGCGGCAGATCGTGGACGAGGCGCGCCGGGAGGAGCTGCCGTACGCGGTCGGCCGGGAGCGGGTCCGGGCCCGGGTCGTCGCGCTGCTGCAACGTCAGTCGGAGTACCGCACCGGGAACTCACCGAACGAGGGCTGGCTGCGCCGGATGGGCAAGATCCCACCGGTACGCGACTTCCTGGACAACGCCTGGCCCGCGCTGACCCCCGAGGGGCTGGTCGTGGCGCTGCTCAGTGACGCCGAGCTGCTGGCCGCCGCGGCCGAGGGCATCCTCACCGAGGCGGAGCAGGAGCTGCTGCTCTGGCCCAAGGCGCCGCGCACGGTGAAGGCGGCCAAGTTCAGCGCCGCCGATCTGGTGCTGATCGACGAGGCCGCCGGGCTGCTGGAGCGTGAGCAGAGCTTCGGGCACGTGGTGGTCGACGAGGCTCAGGACCTGTCGCCGATGCAGGCGCGGGCGATCGCCCGGCGCAGTGAGCACGGCTCGATCACGCTGCTCGGCGACCTGGCTCAGGGCACCGCGCCGTGGGCCGCCGCCGATTGGCGGGACACGTTGCGGCATCTCGGTAAGCCGGACGCCGTGGTGGTGCCGCTGACGATCGGTTTCCGCGTACCCGCTGCGGTTGTGGCCCTGGCCAACCGCCTGCTGCCGGCCCTCGGGGTGGACGTGCCGGAGGCCGTCTCGCTGCGCCGCGACGGTGATCTTTCCGTCGTCGGCGTGCCGTCGGCGGCCGAGGTGGATGCCGCGATGCTGGTCGAGGTGACCGCGGCGCTGGAGCACGAGGGTTCGGTCGCGGTCATCGCGGCCGACGCGGCGGTGGACCGGCTGCGTGCGCATCTCGCGGCGGCGGGCCTGCCGGCCGCGACGCCGGACGACGTCGACTCCGAGGCGCGCTTCACGGTCGTGCCGGCCACGATCGTCAAGGGCCTGGAGTACGACCATGTGGTCGTCGTGGAACCGGCCCAGATCGTGGCGGCCGAGCCCCGCGGCCTGCACCGGCTCTACGTGGTCCTGACCCGCGCGGTGTCCCGGCTGTCCGTGGTGCACGCCGAGCCGCTGCCCGGACCGCTCAGAGCGGCTTGATCCAGCGGGACCAGTCCGGCTGGCGGTGATAGCCCCGGGCGGCCCAGATGGCGTGGGCGCCCGGGTTGTCATCGAGCACCATCGCGTCGATCCGGGTGCCGCCCAGCGCCCGGATGCGGTTCTCCGCCGCCTCGATCAGGGCCCGCCCGATGCCGTTGCGGCGGCGTTGCGGGTCGACCGCGAGGCGGTACAGGTGGCATCGCCAGCCGTCCCAGCCGGCGATGATCGTGCCGACGATCCGGTCCCCCTCGACGGCCACGATGAGCGCGTCCGGGTCCCGCAGGTGCAGCGCCGCCAGGGCACCCGGGGTGTCCGGTGGGCGACTGGCGTTCTCGGCCGCCGTCGCCCAGAACGTCAGCACCTCCCCCAGCTCGCGGGAGTCGGCGGCCCGCAGTACGAGATGGCTCACCGCGCGATGCTAAGCGAGCCGTCAGGTTTATGGCACAAAGCTCTTTGACTTTATGCGGTAAAGTTCTTTGCATGGACGCCAGAGATGACGAACTCCCGCCGGCCGACCCCGCCGAATCGCTGCGCCTGATCGCGCGGGAGCGGGCCACCACCGCCCGCCGGCTCACGCCGGATCCCCGCCTGCTGCTCTGGCCGTGGGGCCTGGCCTGGCTGATCGGCTTCGGCGTGTTCTTCCTGCGCTTCGGCCCCGACGAGCGGGTCTATGTGGACATGCCGGACTGGGTGCCCCTGACCGTGCTGCTCGGCCTCATCACGCTCGCCGGCATCACCACCGGCTTCGTCGGTGCCCGGGCCAGCCGGCAGGTCAGCGGCCCTTCCTCTCGCCAGGGCGCGATGTACGGCTTCACCTGGTCGGTCGCCTTCATCGGCATGGCCGTCCTGTTCAGCCGGATCAGCGACCTGCTGCCCGTGCCCGACGCCAACCTGCTGTGGGCCGGCGCGATGGTCGCCCTCACCGGCGCCCTGCACATGGCCGGCGGCGCGCTGTGGAACGACCGGGTCCTCTACGTCCTCGGCCTCTCGATCAGCGTCATCAACGTGGCCGGCGTCATCATCGGGCCCGGCTGGCACGCGCTGATCGTCGCCGTGTTCGGCGGCGGCGGGATGCTCGTCGCCGGGCTCATCTCCTGGCTGCGGATGCCGCGGTGAGCGCCGACCTGCCCGAGCTGGACCCGGTGATCCACGCCCAGGCCCGGCTGCGCGTCGTCTCCGCCCTGTCCACCCTCCGCGAGGCCGACCGGATCGCCTTCCCGCGGCTGCAGGACATCCTGCGGATGACCGCCGGCAACCTCTCCGTGCACCTGCGCAAGCTCGAGGACGCCGGCTACGTCGAGGTCACCAAGACCCACCAGGGCCGGACACCCACGACGCTGGTCCGCCTCACCGGGCGCGGCCGGGTCGCCTTCGAGGACTACACCGCGGCGCTGCACGCGCTGCTCAACGGCACCGCCAACCTGCAGGAGGAGTTGTGATCCTCGCCCGTGCCCTCGGCGTCAGCCGCCGCTACGGCGACGTGCTCGCCCTCGACCGGATCGACCTCGACGTGCCCGCCGGTGAGCTCGTCGGCCTGCTCGGGCCCAACGGCGCCGGCAAGAGCACCCTGGTCAGCCTCCTCACCGGGGTGCGCCGGCCCACCTCCGGCACGGTGGAGCTGTGCGGCGGCGACCCGCGCGACCCGGCGAGCCGGCGGGCGCTGGGCGTGACCCCGCAGGAGACCGGGCTGCCCGGCGCTCTGCGCGTCGGTGAGGTCGTCGACTTCGTCCGCTCCCACTTCCCCGACCCGCTGGGCCGGGCCGAGCTGCTCGACCGGTTCGGGCTGACCGACCTGGCCAAGCGGCAGACCGGCGGCCTGTCCGGCGGGCAGAAACGACGGGTCGCGGTGGCGCTGGCGTTCGTGGGCCGGCCCCGGATCGTGTTCCTCGACGAGCCGACCACTGGGCTGGACGTGGAGGCCCGGCACAGCCTGTGGGACGGCATCCGGGCGTTCCACGCCGACGGCGGCACGGTCGTGCTGACCAGTCACTACCTGGAGGAGATCGAGGCCCTGGCCCAGCGGGTGGTGGTGATCGGAGGCGGCCGGGTGCTGGCCGACGACACCGTCGCGGCGGTACGCGGCCTCGTCGCTATCCGCCGGGTCAGCCTGACTGTGCCCGTACCGCTGCCCGAGCTGCCCGGGGTGGTCGGCACCGAACGCGACGGCGACCGCACCCACCTGCTCACCGGCGACGCCGACCGGCTGGTCCGCGACCTTGTCGCCCGCGACGTGCCCTTCACCGAGCTGGAGGTACGCCCCACGTCGCTGGAAGAAGCGTTCCTCACTCTCACCTCGGCCTGAACCGGAGGTTCGGATGACATCCCTCGCCCTGACCCACGCCCGTTTCCAGCTCATCGAGACGTTCCGGATCCCGATGGCGCTCATCGGCAGCGCGTTCTTCCCGGCCGCCTCGATGATCTTCTTCGTGGTGCCGTTCGTCGGCGACGACCCGGTGTACGCCACCTACGCGACCGCGTCGATGGTCACCTTCGTGGTCATGACCAGCAATCTCTTCCAGTACGGCATCGGCGTGGCGGAGGACCGGGCCCAGCCCTGGGACCCGTACTCGCGGACCCTGCCGGCCGGCGCCGCCCCGCGTTTCGCCGGCCGCATCCTGGCCGGGCTGGTGCTGATGGGCGCCTCGCTGGTGCCGGTCGTGGTCATCGCGGCGGTGGCGACCGAGGCGACGATCACCCTGACCGGTTTCCTCACGGCGGTGGCCGTGGTGGCCGTGATCGCGGTGCCTTTCACGCTGATGGGGCTGGCCATCGGCTACTCGCTGCCGGCCAAGGCCGCGATCGTGCTGGCCCAGGTGCTGTTCTTCCCGCTGGCGTTCGGCGGTGGCCTGATGACCGCGCCCGGCAGCGCGCCGGGGTTCGTCGAGACCATCGCTCCGTACCTGCCCACCGGGGCCGCGGTGCGGCTGATGTGGGCGGCCGTCGGCGACTTCCCGGTGCAGTGGGCATCGATCGCCGCCTTGATCGCTTGGACAGCCGCCCTGGCTGGGGTGGCCGTATGGGCCTATCGACGCGACGAAGGTCGGCGGTTCAGTTGAACTTCCGACTGAGCGGCCCCGTACCTCGCATCGCGGTGTAACGATCCATCTGTCGTCCGCCGTAACCCCGAGGAGCAGGCATGAACCCACCGACCCCCGGTGTACCGAACTGGGTCGACCTGGGTACCGCCGACCTCGCGGACGCGATCCGCTTCTACACCTCGCTGTTCGGCTGGGAGGCCGAGGTGTCGGGCGAGGAGTACGGCGGATACACCACCTTCCGGCTCGACGGCCGGGCCACCGCCGGCGCCGGCCCGCTCTACGGCGAGGGCCAGCCGACCGCCTGGAGCACGTACGTGGCCACCGACGACGCGGACGAGATCGCGGCCCGGGTCGAGGCGGCCGGCGGAAAGGTGCTGGTGGCGCCGTTCGACGTCATGTACCAGGGCCGGATGGCCGCGTTCCTGGACCAGGCCGGCGCACCGTTCAGCGTCTGGCAGGCGGGCACGATGCGCGGTGCCGACATCTTCGACGTGCCCGGCGCGCTGACCTGGAACGAGCTGACCACCCGGGACCTGGAGGGCTCGGCCGCGTTCTACGGCTCGGTCTTCGGCTGGGTGGCCCGGGAGAGCTCGGTGAGCGGCATGGACTACATCGTGTGGGAACACGAGGGCCGGCAGATCGCGGGCATGCAGGCGATGGACGGCGACCGGTGGCCCGACGACCTGCCGCCACATTGGATGATCTACTTCGCGGTGGCCGACTGTGACGACTCGGCCGCGTACGCGCAGTCGCTGGGCGGCCGGATCGTGCACCCGCCGACCACCCTGCCGATCGGCCGGTACGCGGTGGTGGACGACCCGCAGGGCGGCACGTTCTCGATCCTGCAGAGCGCCTAACCGCGGACCGGCACCACGAGCGGTCCCTGCCCGCCGTCGATGACCTTGACGCGTACGCGGTAGTGCCGGGCCAGCAGTTCCTCGGTGAGCACCTCCCACGCGGTTCCGGCCGCCACCACCCGGCCGCCGGCCAGCAGCACCATCCGGTCCGCGTACTCGCCCGCGATCGACAGGTCGTGCATCGTGGCCAGCACCGTGAGGTGGCGTTCGCCGCGCAGCCGGTCGATCAGTTCGAGCACCTCCTGCTGGTGACCGATGTCGAGCGCGCTGGTCGGCTCGTCCAGCAGCAGGATGCGGGCGCCCTGGGCGAGCGCGCGGGCCAGGAAGACCCGCTGCCGTTCGCCGCCGGAGAGGGTGTCGAGCCTTCGGGTGCGCAGCCGGTCCAGGTCGAGCGCGGTCAGCACCTCCTCGACAGCGGCCAGATCGGACGCGGACTCCCGGCCCAGCGCCGGGATGTAGGGCGTGCGGCCGAGCAGCACGTAGTCGAGGACCAGCATGCCCGGCGGCACCACGGGCGACTGCGCCACGGTGGCCACGGTCCGGGCCCGTTCGCGCCGGGGCAGCCGGTCCAGCGGGGTGCCACCCAGGCCGATAGAGCCACTGAACGGCAGCAGACCGCCGACGGCCCGCAGGACCGTGGACTTGCCCGCGCCGTTCGGGCCGATGATCGTGACCCACTCCCCCGCGGCCACGTCCAGATCGACGCCGTCGACGATGACCGAGCCGCCCAGCCGGACCCGCAGGTCCCGCACGCTGATCATGAGACCCCGCCGACACCGCTGCGGCGCAGCACCAGCGCGAAGAACGGTGCACCCAGAAACGCGGTCACCACGCCGATCGGGATCTCGGCCGGGCTGGCCACCGTCCGCGCGACCAGATCGGTCAGGGCCAGGAACGCACCGCCGAACAGCACCGACAGCGGCAGGATCGACCGGTAGCTCGGTCCGGCCAGCAACCGCAGGGTGTGCGGCACGATGATCCCCACGAAACCGATCAGCCCCGACACCGACACCGCGGCCGCCGTGCCCAGCGAGGCGGCTGCGATCAGCAGGTAGCGGCTGCGCTGCGGGTGCAGGCCCAGGCTGGTCGCCTCCTCGTCGCCGACGGTCAGCACGTCCAGCTCACGGCGCTGGGACAGCACGATCGCGGCGGTGATCGCCGCGTACGGCAGCACCAGCAACACGTCGTGCCAGCCCGCGGTGGCCAGCCGGCCGAGCAGCCAGGAGTAGACCTCGCGCAGCGCCTCGATGTGCCGTTGCAGCAGGAACGTCTGGGCCGCCGCCAGGAACGCCGACACGGCCACGCCGGAGAGAATGAGCGTGGCCGGAGTCCGCGACCGGCCGCCGGCGCCGCCGAGCACCCAGGTCAGGGCGACGGCGACGGTGGCACCCACGAAGGCGGCGAGCGGGACCCCGATCGGCAGATCCGCGGTGGCATCACCGGCTGCCGGCCGGAACGCGATGACCACCGTCACCCCGAGCCCGGCGCCGGCCGCGACCCCGAGCAGGTGCGGATCGGCCAGCGGGTTGCGGAAGACGCCCTGGTACGCGGCTCCGGCCAGGGCGAGCAGGGCGCCGACGAGCAGGCCCAGGACGACCCGGGGCAGGCGGAGCTCGGTGACGATCGCCGTCTCGCGCAGGCTCAGGCCGCTGTGGATCCGTACCCCTGGAATCAAGTCGAGCAACGCGGCCGCGACCCCGGCCGGCGGCAGCGCGACCGGCCCGAAGGCCACTCCGGCGACCAGGGCGACCAGCACCGCGAGCACCCCGCCGGCCAGCCAGCCGGGCCGCAGGCCGGCCGGCCGCGGCAAATCGGTCACGCGCTGCCCACCTTCCGCATGCCGGTCACGCGGGGACCTTGGCCACCGCATCGGCGACGGCCCGGACCAGGTCGACCACGCGCGGACCCCACCGCGACGCGACGTCGTCGTCCAGGGCCACGATCCGGCCCTGCCGCACCGCGGTGATCTGCGACCAGCCCTTGCGCTGCTGCACCGTCGCCGCGGACTGGCCGCAGCACTTGGTGTCGGCCAGGAAGATCAGGTCCGGGTCGGCTGCGACGAGCGCCTCCGGGGAGAGCTGCGGATAGCCGTTCTTGCTGCCGTCGGGATCGGCGGCGTCCGCGACGTTGGTGAGCCCGAACGGCGCGAGCAGCGAGCCGATGAAGGTCTTGGAGGTCGCGGAGTAGAACGTCTGGTCGATCTCGTAGTAGTAGCTGAGCGGATCCTTCCGGGGCGGCACCTCTTTGACGATCTTGTCGATCTCCGTCCGCATCCGCTGCACCAGCGCGGCCGACTCGTCCCGGTGCCCGGTCAGCGCGCCGAGCTGGTCGATCTGCCGGTAGGAGTCGTCGATCACCTTGGCCGCCGGGGCGAGCAGCACCGGGATCTTGAGCTTGCCCAGCTGGTCGACGATCTTCTCCAGGTCGTCGGAGACCACCACCAGGTCGGGGTTCCGCGCGGCGATCGCCTCGGTGTTCGGCTTGAAGCCGGACAGGTCGGTGCGGGGCGCCTCGGCCGGATAGGTCGACTGGTCGTCAACCGCCACCACCTGCGGGCCGGCGCCGATGGCGAAGAGCATCTCGGTCGCGGTCGGGGCGAGCGAGACGATCCGGGCTGGCCGCTCGGTCAGGGTCACCGACCCGACCGTGACCGGGAAGGCGGCGCTCGAGGCGGCCGGTTTCCCCTCGTCCTCGGCACCACCGCCGCAGCCGGCGAGCAGCAGGGCGGTGACCGCGATCGCGGCCGTCACAAGTCGTCTCATTCTGGTCCTCCTGTCGGCCGAGGCTGCGGTGCTTCGCCGACCGGAGGAGCAGAGCCCGGTCCGCGAGGCGCCCCTCCCCGGGAGCGCTGAATCGCGACCGGCGCCCAGGCGACCTGGCTTCACCCACGCCGCGCGGGCGAGGGCTCACAGTTGCGGGACAGCGCCGGAATCCCACCGGCTTCGCTGTGACGCGGTCCTGTCGAAACTAGCCCAGGCACCGGCGGCCGGACGAACAGACCCGTCAGCTCAGCGGCCAGATCCGGGCCAGGAGGCGGCCGTCCACGGCGTCCTGCGGGATCGTGCCCAGCTGGCGCGAGTCCTGGGAGACCAGCCGGTGATCACCGAGCACGAACAGCTCGCCGGCCGGGACGGTCACCGGTGCGCCGCAGTCGCCCGTGCTGGCGGCACTCTCCAGGTAGGGCTCGTCGAGGGCGGTGCCGTCCCGGTACACGCGGCCGGCCCGGCATTCGATGGTGTCGCCGGGCAGGCCGATCACGCGCTTGAGCATGGGTGCGCCCGGCCGCAACGGGCTGTCGAACTCGACGATGTCGCCGTGCCGGATGCCGGTCAGCCGGAAGCTCACCTTGTCGACCACAAAACGGTCCTGGACCCGTACGGTCGGCTCCATCGAGCCGCTCGGCATGTACCGGGGGGTGAGCACGAACTGGTTGACGACGACCGCCACGGGCACCATCAGGACGATCGCTGATACGGCTGCGCGCTGGAGGCGTACCCCTCTGGGCAGGGTCTTGATCCTCGCCCGGCGCTCGTGCCACACCGCGCGCAGGCCGCCCGCGGCCCAGCGCACTGCCTCCCAGCCGCCGGTCGTCTGGTCGAACTCGGCCAGGGCCGCCTCGCCCCACGGACCGCCCCGGGCCCGGCGCCCCCGCACCGCCGCGACCAGGACCGCCCGCGCCGCCCGGCGCATCACGCTTTCCTCGGCACGAAGGCCGCAGCCGGGCCGGGCTTCTTGCGCGCCGCGGCGGCCAGGCGTTCCCGGGCCAGGACGATGCCGTCGGTGGTCAGCCGGTAGGTGTGCCGCGGCGGCCGGCCGGGCTCGTCGGAGGCCTCCCAGCCGGTGTCGAGCAGCTGCTGGGCGGAGAGCCGCATCAGGATCGGGTAGAGGGTGCCGGACGCGAGCCCGGTCTCGCGGCTCAGGTCGTAGCCGTAGCGCCAGCGGGCCGGCTCGGCGAGCAGCGCCTCGAAGAGCCGCAGCGTCTGCGGCGAGGCGTGGGGAGGTCGGGGCATGGCGGAAAGTCTACATAACTAGACTTACTCCGGCTACCTGCCCAGCCCTAGAGCTGGGCAGGTGGCCGGCCACATCCGATCAGCAGTACGTGGACTGCTTACCGATCACCTTGTACGGGCAGTCCGCCGCCTCGGCCAGCAGCAACGCGGCCTCCTTGTTGCGGCTGGTCTCCCGGGTGATCACGCTGGCGGGCGGGTAGAAGCCGCCGGCCGACGAACTGGTCGGGTACAGCTCGAAGGTGTACGCGAAGATCTTGTGCGTGCCCCAGAGCCAGTCCAGCGAGTCCCCGTCGGTGATGTAGAGATCACTCGACTGCTGCGGGGTGTACCGGTTGGTCGCCGCCATCTGCCGGCCCAGCGTCGCGAACGTGTTGTTCTGGTCCACGCTCATCCCCGTACCGGTGTTGGCGGTGGTGTGCCCGAACGGCCACAGCACCAGCTCCGAGTACGTGTGGAAGTCCATCGCGGCCTTGATCTGCTGCACGCCGCCGACGACCCGGCTGTTGACGAAGTCGCGGATCACCTTCGTCTCGGGCGCCGAGAACGCCGCCGGGCCCCGGTACGTGTCCGAGGACGTGCTGCCGGACGAGCCGCCGCAGCAGCCCCAGCGGTAGCCGTAGTTGCGGTTCAGGTCCGTGCCGACGTACGAGGAACCGGAGTTCGGCTGGCGGTTCTTGCGCCATGAGCGGTAGCTGCCGGTGGCGACGTCGTACTCGGCGCCGTCCGGGTTGACCGACGGGACGATCCAGATCTCGCGGCTGTTCACCACGTTACGGATCCGGGTGTCGCTCGCGTAGTTGTCCGCGTACAGGTGCAGCAGGTAGATCGCCATCTCCACGGTGAGGTGCTCACGGGCGTGGTGGTTGGCGTCGTACAGCACCTCGGGCTCGGCCTCGTCGGTGCCGACGTTGTCGGACAGCTTGACCGCCACGATGTCGCGGCCCTCATAGGTCTTGCCCAGCACCCGCTTGCTGGCGATGGCCGGGTACCGCGCCACGATGGCGTTCACCTCGGCGACCATCTCGGCGTAGTTGTGGTAAGCCGCGTCGCGGGACGGGAAGTCGAAGGTGGACACGTCACCGCCGGGCACCGCGGTCGCGGCGGGCTTGACCGTGAAGCCGAGCGCCCGCAGCGCCTTGACCTCGCGACCGGTGGCGGTGATCTCGACGATCGAGTGCTCCATGCCGTCGATCGCCGCGCCGGTGCCCGCGATGGCATTGCGCTGGGCGAGCGTGCGCACGTCGTAGACCTCGTACGGGGCCGCGGTGTCCGCCGCGCGCGGGACCGCGGTGGCGGCCGGCGCGATGGCGGGGGAAGCGGCGATCAGGGCCAGGCCGGCGGTGACCGCGGCGACCAGGCCGGTGACGCGTCGTCGTCTCATGAACGACCTCCGGGGGGTGTCAGAGGGGGTTCGGGCCCCGTCACTGCACCACCCGGCATCGACATTTGGCAATGGAATCGAGCGCCGCGAGACCATGCCAATGTGCCCCCTACGTCGACATGATGACCGCATCACTGTCGCGCACACCGACCACGCGGGGTGCCCGATCAGCGGAAATCGCCGACCTCAGGCCTTGCTGTCGCCGTTGGCCGCGGCTGTCCCTCAATCTTCCTGAGTGGATGGTGTCGCGCGGTCGCCGGCGGCCGCTGCCGCCTCGTCGCCGGCCAGGGCCGCGCGCAACCGGGCCTTCTCGGCCTGGCGGCGCTCGGCCACCGTGCCGAGCTGCTCGGCCATCTCGTTGCGCCACTTCGCCAGCAGGAAGTAGGAGAACCCGGCCGACGCCAGCAACGCGATCATGGCCTTGACCAGGAAGGCCAGCGGGACCGGCAGCAGCAGCGCGAAGACGACCACGAACAGGCCCAGGCGGCCGAGCGTGTACTTGACGGCGGGACTCATGACGACTCCTGTCAGCCCGCACGGTGGCTGAGCCACCGCAGGCCGTAGAACCAGACCAGGCAGTAGACCACCGTCAGGCCGAGCGCACCCGCCGCGCCGCTGACCAGCGGCGGGAACGTCGCGGCGGCCAGGCCGGCGAGGGTCATGCCGACCGCGACGCCGAAGCCGGCCGCGAGGGCCGCCACCACGATCCGGTACGCGCCGTAGCCGGCCGCGCGAAACTCCTCGGTGAACAGCCACACCGGCAGGATCAGTGCGAGCCAGCCGCTGGACGAGCCGAAGTCGAAGGCCCGGGCCAGCGACATGACGCCCTCGAAGAGGAGCAGCACGACGATCCCGGTGACCCAGCCGGCGAGGGCGACACCCAGCAGATCACCGACGGTCACCAGGCGTCCGTCGGCGTCGCGACGCGGGCGGCGCTCACTCTTGGTTTCGGCCATGACAACAACGAGGGTACGCCGGGAGGGTCCCGCCGCTACGCCCAGACCTGCTGCGGCTCGCTGCGGCGCTCGGCCAGCGACACCGGACGGTCGTACTCGCGGACGATCTCGTAGCGGGTGTTGCGCTCGACCGGCTGGAAACCCGCGTCCCAGATGATGTTCAGCAGGTCGTCACGGTGCATCGTGGTCGGTGTGCCGTACGAGTCGGCGTCGTGGGTGATCTTGTATTCGACCACCGAGCCGTCCAGGTCGTCGGCGCCGAAGTTCAGCGACAGCTGGGCCACCGACAGGCCGTGCATGACCCAGAAGTTCTTCAGGTGCGGCACGTTGTCGAACATCAGCCGGGACACCGCGAACGTGCGCAGCGACTCGGCCGGCGCCGCCATCGTGGTCTGCGCCTGGATCCGGTTGCGGATCTTGCCGTCCGCCGAGTCGACGAAGTCGTGCTGGTAGCGCAGCGGGATGAAGACGGCGAAACCGCCGGTCTCGTCCTGCAGCTCGCGCAGGCGCATCACGTGGTCGACCCGGTGCCGCGGTTCCTCGATGTGGCCGTACAGCATGGTCGCCGGGGTCTTCATGCCCTTTTCGTGGGCCAGCCGGTGGATCCGGGACCAGTCCTCCCAGTGGCAGTTGTGGTCGACGATGTGCTGGCGGATCTCCCAGTCGAAGATCTCCGCACCGCCGCCGGTGAGGGACTCGAGGCCGGCGTCCATCAGCTCGTCGAGGATCTCGCTGGCGGGCAGGCCGCTGATCTTCTCGAACCACTGGACCTCGGTGGCCGTGAAGCATTTGAGCTTGACGCCGGGCAGCGCCGCCTTCAGCTCGCGCAGCACCTTGGGGTAGTACCGCCAGGGCAGCGTGGGGTGCAGGCCGTTGACGATGTGCAGCTCGGTGAGCCCCTCGCCCTCCATCTCCTTGGCCTTGCGCACGGCCTCGTCGATGCGCATCGTGTACGCGTCCTTCTCGCCCGGCTTGCGCTGGAAGGAGCAGTACGCGCAGCTGGCGGAACAGACGTTGGTGAGGTTGAGGTGCCGGTTGACGTTGAACATCACCCGGTCGCCGTTGAGCTCGGTGCGCTTGTGGTGGGCCAGCCGGCCGAGCCAGGCGAGATCGTCGGACTCGTAGAGCGCGACGCCGTCCTCGCGGGTCAGCCGCTCACCCGCGTAGACCTTGGCCTCCAGCTCGCGCTTCAGCCCCACGTCCATCTGCGGCATGTCCGCCCCCTTCACCGTCAACTCGTGGTCGAGCGTACGTCCTTGTTTCCGCGGATCGACGTCCGGCGGCTTCGGGGCGGCGCGGATCACGTCGTCGGACTTACGATTCACAGCGTCCTGTCATGTCCAATCAATCGACATCGGTGCCTTGGTTGGGGTATGACCTTTAGAGGGACGCCATGCGGGTGGTGGGCGACGGCCGCGGATGGGGAGCGCATGTCGATGAGCCGGCAGTACGGAAGCGGACGAACGCTACGGATACGCCCATGGTGGCGTCCGTTGGCTTACTCCGCCGCGACTGCCGCCGCCATCGCCGCTCTGTTCAACCCGCTGCCCGCCTCCGCCGCCCCGCCGGCCGCACCGCCGGCGCCCGCCGTTCCCGACGCCGGTTCCCGGCCCCTGGCCCAGGGCTCGCTCGTGCTGCCCGGCCAGCAGGTGCCCACGACACCGACCACGACGGCACCGATCACCACCCCCGGCGTGGCCCTGACGCCGGTGATGCAGAAGATCGAGAAGGGCCGTACCGAGCTCGCAGCCCTCGGCGAGCGGCTCACCAAGGCCAAGGACGAGGTCGACCTCACGACCCAGCAGGCCGCCGCCGCGGACCAGAAGGTGACCCAGTCCTCCGCCGCGGTGTCCCAGGCCCGCACCGAGGTCGCCAACGCCGCGGCTGCCGCGGTCCGGGACGCGGCCGCCCTGCCGCCCGGCTCGATCGGCTCCGGCCTGTCGGACCTCGACTCGCTGGCCCGGATCAACCGCGGCGACTCCGCGACCCAGCAGGCCGCCAGCCGCCAGCTCACCATCGCCGAGACCATCTACAACGCGGCGCTCACCGAGCAGCAGGCCGCGCAGACGCGGCTCACCACGTTCACGGCCGACCGCGACAAGCTGCAGAAAGACGTCGACAAGAAGTCGGCCGCCCAGCAGAAGCTCGAGCAGGACAACGCGGCCGCCATCGCCGCGGCGGACAGCGCCCAGGCAGCCCAGGACGCCCAGGCCGGCGCCGGCTACCTGGCCGGGGAGAACGCCGGCCGCGGCGCCGACCCGCGGGCCATGGCGGCACTGCGCTTCGCCCTGGCCCAGCGCGGCGACCCGTACGTGTGGTCCGAGGAAGGCCCGGACGAGTACGACTGCTCCGGCCTGATGTGGGCCGCCTACCGCTCCCCGGGCGCCGGCGACTTCAAGCTGACCCGGGTGTCCCGCGACCAGTACTTCCAGACCCGCGAACGCGTCGTCGACCGCTACTCCCTGCTCCCGGGCGACCTGCTCTTCTTCAGCTCGTCGAGCAGCTGGCAGCAGATCCACCACGTCGCGATGTACGCGGGCAACGGCATGATGGTCGAGGCGCCGCGCACGGGCCTCAACGTGCGCCTCGTCCCGGTCCGCTGGACCCGCCTCTTCGGCGCGACCCGCATCTACGGCTCCATCGAAGGCACCGTGCAGGGCCCCAACCTGGGCTCGCCGGACCCGGAGAAGCCGAGCGACCACAACCCGAAGCCGACCACCAAGCCCACGACCAAACCGCCGACGACGAAGCCGACCACGCCGTCGACCAAGCCCACGACGCCGTCGACCAAGCCGACCACCCCGTCGACCAAGCCCACGACCCCGTCGACCAAGCCGACCACTCCGGCGGCGACCCCGACGACCGAGGAGCCGGCGACCACACCGCCCACCACGGCCGCGCCGGTCACCACGACCCCGTCGGAGGACAAGCCGGCATCACCCGAGGGCTCGGCGGAGAACTCACCGACGAAGGCCGACAGCCCCGCGGCGACCAAGTCGACCTCCGCCGCGTCCACCACCGGCGAAGCGTCGAAGTCGTCCGGCTCCTAGCGCACCCGGCCCCCGCCAGTCATGATCTTCAAGCGGCGACGGGCCGACGCCGGGTGCGCTCATGAGCGCTGATGTGGCACGGTAGTTACCAAGCGCCCGGCAATCGGTCTGCCCGGCGTCCGGCACGTGGCGTCGGCACGCGGGTGACGGCGATCGGGAGGACCCATGGACGAGCAGCAGGCGAAACCGGACAGCGACGGCAGGACGCCGCCCGCTGCGCGGCCGCCCGCGAGCAGCGCCGGGCCGAAGAGCGAGCAGGGGTACGAGCTGCCCCCGCCGCCGGCACCGGGCGCGCTGTGGGCCCCGGCGTCCGGTACTGACGCGTCGAAGTCGCCGTCCTCGGGCGGTGCGTCGAGCGCTCGGGCCTCGGCGTCCGCGCCGGTCAGTGCGGCTCCGGTCAGTGCGGCTCCGGTCAGTGGTCCTAGCAGTGGGCGGGCTTCGGTTTCCGGCTCCGCCTCCGTTTCCGGCTCTGCCCCTGTTTCCGGCTCCGCCTCTGTTTCCGGCAGCCCGAGCGGCTCGGCCGGTTCGTCGGCTTCGGCCGGCTCGTCGACCGCGCCGAGCTCCAGTGGCTCTCCGGCCGGGTCGGGCTCTGCCGCCGTGTCCACCAGCTCTGCCAGCGGCCTGGGCGGCGCCACGCGGCCCGTGTCGGTCGCGCCGAGCGCCAACGCGGCACGCGCCACCGTGCCCGGCGCCATCGACCCCGCCGGCGCCCGGGCCACCACCTGGCCCAGCGGGCAGGCCAAGATCTACGGCCGTACCGCGGACAAGCCCAGCACCGACGGCGCCAAGGACGACTCCGGTACACCGAACGCCGCCGCTCAGCCGAGCACGATCGACAAGCAGAGCGCCGGCGCGAAGTCGGACGCCGCTTCCAAGCCGGATATTTCCGACAAGGTCGCGTCGCCCGAGGATGGCGCAGAGAAGGCCAGCGGGGATAAAGCAGGCGCGGTCAGCTGGATGAGCGTCGGCGACCGCCCCCGCCAGCCCACCTCGGGCACCACCGGCCGCTCCGCCACCGCCGACAAGCCCGCCACGAAGCCGCAGAGCACAGCCCCCGGCACGGATGGGCCCGACGCGGCCCCCGCCAGCCCGGCCCTGTCGAGCCCGGCCCCGTCCAGCCCGGACCCCTCCGGACCTGACCCCTCCCGCCCGGACCCCGCTCT
>NZ_JBEZGQ010000025.1:0-1324 GCF_040650095.1 Actinoplanes sp. NPDC048791
GCTTCCGGTCACTGCCGGTGCCCCGCTCGGCGCCGCTGCTGGGCGCGGTCCTCGGTGACATCGTCCCGCCGAGGCGGGCGGGTCAGGCGCGGGTCGCGCTCAGGTAGGCCGTGGCCGCCGTGTGCCGGGTCGGGACGTCGGCCAGCGACCGGACGTGCGCGTCGAAGCGATCCCGCTCAGCCGGGGTCAGCACCGAGTCGAGTACCTCGCCGTAGGTCGGCACCAACGGGTTCGGCGCTGTGCGGCGGACGGCGGGCCAGTCCTTGATCGGCGGGCCCGGCATGTCGACCTCCGCGCGGTAGTCCAGCCGTACCCCGGTGAAGCCCGCCTCCGCCGCCCAGCGCACCAGGTCTCGCTCGTCGAAGTCGAGCATGGCGACGGTTGCCGGCGCGGCCGTCAGGTAGGCCGTGCGGATCTTGTCGATCAGGTCGGCGATCGGCGCCGGGTCCAGGCCGAGCAGGGTGTCGCGGCCCATCCGGGCCGGGAAGTTGTTGATCGGCTCGAAGACGGACAGCCGGCCACCGGGGCGTAGCACCCGGTACAGCTCGGCGAAGGCCGCCGGCTTGCGGGTCACGTAGATCAGCACCGACCGGGTCGTCACCACGTCCACCGAGGCGTCCGGGATCGGGCTCAGGTCGTCGGCGGCCGCCCGTACGAACGAGGAGCGGGCCGGGTCGGCCTGCCGGCGGCATTCGTCCAGCAGAGCCTCGGAGATGTCGCTGAAGATGACCCGGCCGGCCGGTCCGACCCGGTCGAGGGCGCCCAGCCCGATCAGCCCGGTGCCGGTGCCGACGTCGAGGACCGTGTCCCCGGGGGAGATCGCCGCGCGGTCGAGGACGCCGTCGCGGAAGGCGGTCAGCTGGGGGGCGAACTGCGAGCGCAGGCCGGCCGAGCCGCCGTCGCGGTGCCGCAGCAGCCAGTTCGCCCACCTGTCGGTCGTCACCGGGACACGCTAGCCCCGCGGGGTGCTCGGCGGGGGGCCAGCAGCACGGCCGGCACGAGGGTCACCAGGCTCAGGGTCACCACGTTGCCGACCTGGTCGATCGGGGCGTAGTGGGCGAGGTGGCCGAGGTGGTAGATCAGGTGCGGCACGGAGAAGGCGAGCCAGGCCAGCGCGGTCAGCCGTACCAGGAAGTCGTCGGCGGGCCGGGCCGCCGCGCCCAGGGTGACCACCGCCAGGGCCAGATAGAGGGCGCCGACGTCGCGGGCCAGGTGCTCGTTGTAGGTGCCGAGCATCGGCAGCCAGTGGTGGCCGGCGCCCGGGAAGGACCGCCACCAGAAGGCCGGCGCCGCGGCCGCCCAGGCCCCCACGAACACGGCCGTG
>NZ_JBEZGQ010000025.1:1334-22373 GCF_040650095.1 Actinoplanes sp. NPDC048791
CCAGCACGAGCCGGACGGCCCGGTTGTGACAACCGGGCCGTCCGTGTTGGGAGAGGGTCAGAGTGCGGGGTACGCGTTGGCCATCAGCTCGCGGAACTGAGCCGAGAACCACGCGCCGGAGATCGGTGCGTTGGGCAGTGCGCCCGTCATGCTGTTGCCGTTGCGCTCGTTACCGGTGTAGGTCGGGTCGCACATCCGGTCGAAGCCCTTGCCCTCGTTGTTCGGGATCAGAGAGCTGGAGCCGTCCGACTCGCCCGGGGGCTTGACCCAGACGTAGGCGTCGATGCCCGTCTCCGGGGCCGCCTTCGGGCGCTCGCCCAGGCCGGCACCGGACTGGTTGCACCAGTTGCCGGCGTGGATCCGGCGGTCGATGCGCGACTGGTTGACGAAGGTGTTCACGTCGGTGGACGTGCTCGCCGCGGCGGGCCGGTTGGCGCCGCCCCAGCCGTTGCGGGACGTGTCGATCAGCATGCCGATGTTCGAGTTGAACCCGGCCGAGACCAGCTGCTGGCGGAACGCCTGGGCGAAGCTCAGCTCGTCGACGTAGAAGTTCCAGTCGACCCACTTCGACTGGCGCACGGACTGGCCGCCCACCGTCGAGTTGGCCTGGAAGAACGGCTCACGCAGGGCCGAGTAGTTCGCCGTGTTGACGATGAAGCCGGTGACGTTGTTGACGTTGCCGGAGGCGCGGGCGGCCTCGAGCAGGATCTGCGCGGTCGGACCGGAGTTGGTGTCCCAGCCGATCCAGCCGTGGTGCGCCGCGTCCACGTAGTTGTACGCGTTGCTGAGCGCGCCGAGCTTGTTCAGCGCGTAGCCGACACCCTGCACGTAGCCACCGTTGGACTTCATGGTGGCGCAGGTCGCGACGTTGGTGTTGGTCACCAGGTTCGGCAGCGAGTCGATCTCGATGATGTTGATGATCCGCAGGCCCGCGTACTTCGGGTCGGCCTGGATCGCCGCGATCGGGTCGATGTACTCGGTCTTGTAGCGCGGCAGGTCGTTGACGCCGAGCTCACCGTTGGAGGCGAGCGCCGAGCAGTCCCGGCCGGGCAGGTTGTAGATGACGAACTGGACGTAGCCGGCGCCCTGGGCGAGAGCCGCGTCCAGGTGGTCGCGCAGGCCCATGCTGCCGTTGGAGCTGCTGCCCGAGGTGCCGGCGATGGCCGCGATGCGGTCCAGCCAGACGGCGGTCGGGTTGCTGGAGACGCGGCTGCCGCCGGGCTCGGCGTCGGCCTTGGCCTTCCACTCCGGGTTCACGTAGCCCTTGGCCCCCGCGTACGGGTTGTCGACCTTGGTGCCGGGCGGCGGCGGGGTGCTGGGGCTGGTCGGCGTCGACGGGGTCGCGGACGGGTTGCCCGGCGTCGACGGGGTGGCCGACGGGCTGCCCGGGGTGGTCGGGTTGCCCGTACAGGCGGTGCCGTTGAGCGAGAACGAGGCCGGGTTCGCGTTCGTGCCGGAGTAGTCGGCGTTGAAGCCGAACGTCGCCGACGCGTTCGAGCCCAGGCTGCCGGCCCAGGACGGGCTGGCCGCGGTGACCCGCTGCCCGCTCTGGGTGATGGTGGCGCTCCACCCCTGGGTGATCCGCTGGTTGCCCGCGAAGTCCCAGGTCAGGTTCCAGCCGCCGGAGATCGGGTCGCCGAGGTTGGTCACCGAGACATTGCCGGTGAAGCCCGTGCTCCACTGGTTGACCGAGTAAGTGACCCGGCAACCCGCGGCGGCGCTGGCCTGCTGCGCCGCGACGGCTATGCCGGCGCCGGTGAGGAGGGTGATCGCGGTGGCGGCCGTCAGGCCTCGCACCAACGAGTGGGGACGTGGACTCATGCGCAAGCGCTCCTGGAAGACATGGCGACGCCCGGGGCAGGCGTGCCGAGGGGAACGAACTTCCGGCGCGGGGATCGATCGCTGTCGCTGACCACCGCGTGAGGCCCACACTATGGGAGCGCTCCCATGACATCAATACGTAATGGCCGCGAAACTTTTCGTGGATTTCTCGGAGTGCGGCCGATGATGATCTCCATGAAGGAGCTGACGGACCTGATCGTGGCCACCGATCCGGTCTCCGGCGCCCGCCACCCGGTTCGCCGGGACGCGATGATCGCCCAGCTCAGGGCAGGTGGCCAGGCTCGGGCGGCCCGGCTGGCGCGGCGGCTGCCGGTCCGCGACGGCGTCCTGGTGGCCGAGGAGATCGACGCGTTGCAGATCCGGGTGCACTGTGAACTTCAGCGGCTCAGCGAGGAGCTGCAACTGCCCCGCCGGATCGCCGAGCCGGCCGCCGCCGAGGGCCTGCACTGCCGGTTCATCGCCGGTGACGCGCTCGCCCCGGGGTCGCCGGGGACGACGGCATGACCACCGTGGTCATCTCCTCGGGCCTGCTACACCACCTGCCGGCGTCCGCATTACCGGAATTTTTCGCCGCCCGGCGCGACCTGCAAGTCGCAGCATTCGCACACTGGGACATCGACCCCGGCCCCTGGACGACAATCGGCGCCTGGATCTTCCACTGGGACCGCCGGTGGTGGGCGCCCCCCCCCGGCGGCCCCCCCCCCCCGGCGGGCCCCCCCGGCTCCCCCGGGGGCGCGCGGCCCTGCCGGGGGGCCGCGCCCCCCCCCCCCCCCCCCCGCGACTGCTGCGCGAGGTCGTCACCGAGGAGGAGATCGCCGGCATCGTGGCTCGCTGGACCGGCATCCCGGTCAGCCGCCTCACGGAGGGCGAACGGCAGAAGCTGCTGCGGATGGACGAGATTCTGCACGAGCGGGTGATCGGCCAGGACGAGGCGGTGCAGCTGGTCAGCGACGCGATCATCCGCGCCCGTTCGGGAATCAAGAGCCCGCGCCGGCCGATCGGGTCGTTCGTCTTCCTGGGACCGACCGGCGTCGGCAAGACCGAGCTGGCCCGCACGCTCGCTGAGGCATTGTTCGACACCGAGGACAACATGGTCCGCCTCGACATGAGCGAGTACCAGGAGCGGCACACGGTCAGCCGGCTGGTCGGCGCGCCGCCCGGATACGTCGGGTACGAGGAGGGCGGCCAGCTGACCGAGGCGGTACGCCGCAAGCCGTACTCGGTGGTGCTGTTCGACGAGATCGAGAAGGCCCACGCCGACGTCTTCAACACCCTGTTGCAGGTGCTCGACGACGGCCGCCTCACCGACGCGCAGGGCCGGACGGTGGATTTCCGCAACACCGTGATCATCATGACCTCGAACATCGGCTCGGCGTACCTGCTCGACGGCATCAGCGACGACGGCGAGATCAAGCCGGAGGGCCGCGAGCTGGTGATGTCGGAGCTGCGCCGGCACTTCCGCCCTGAGTTCCTCAACCGGGTCGATGACATCGTGCTGTTCAAGCCGCTCACCCAGCCGGAGATCGAGCGGATCGTCGAGCTGATGTTCGGTGAGCTGCGGGAACGGTTGTCCGAACGGCGCATGACGCTGGCGGTCACCGACGACGCCCGGCGGTTCATCGCCCGGCAGGGTTTCGACCCGGTGTACGGGGCGCGCCCGCTGCGCCGCTTCATCGCCCGGGAGGTGGAGACCCGGATCGGCCGGGCGCTGCTGAGCGGCGAGGCGCGTGATGGTGCGGTGATCGAGGTCGACCTGATCGACGGGGAACTGACCGTGCAATACCAGCAGGCGGGGGACTGACGTGGGCGCGACCATCATCGAGTGCCCGAACTGCGGGAGCAGGAACCGGGTTCCGGGGGCCGCGGAGGGGGTGCCGCAGTGCGGCAAGTGCCACCGGCAGCTGCCCTGGCTGGCCGACGCCGGTGACGAGGACTTCGCGGACGTCGTGGAGCGGTCCCGGCTGCCGGTCCTGGTGGACATGTGGGCGACCTGGTGCGCACCGTGTCGACAGGTGAGTCCAGCGCTCGAACAGGTGGCTCGCGAGCTGGCCGGCCGGCTCAAGCTGGTGAAGGTGGACGTGGACCGGGCGCCGAAGATGTCCCAGCGGTTCAGCGTGCAGGCCGTGCCCACCCTGATGATCGTCCAGAACGGCGACGTGACGTCCCGGCGGGCCGGAGCGGCGCCGGCCCCGGTGCTGCGCCAGTGGGTCGACGATGTCGTCGGGAGCCGAGCATGACGAGCTCGCAGGGTCCGGCCGAGACGCCGGACCTGGCCGGCGCATATCCGAGGCTGACGGACCGGCAGCTCGGTCAGCTGTGTCGGCGCGGCCGCCGCCGCCCGGTCCGGGCGGGCGACGTGCTGGTTGCCGAGGGACAGCGGGAGCGGGACTTCATGGTCGTGCTGTCCGGCAAGGTGGCCGTGGCGGAGGGATACGACACGCCCCGGTGCCGGGTGATCCGGGTGCACGGCCGCAACCGCTTCCTCGATGAGCTCGGCCTGCTCACCCACCAGCCGTCGTTCGTGACGATGGTCGTCGTGGAGCCGGGCGAGATCCTCGCCGTACCGCTGCGGGCGCTGCACGAGATGGTCCGGCAGGATCCGGCGCTCGGCGATCTGATCCTGCGCAGCTTCCTGGCCCGGCGCGAGCTCCTGATCAACGACATCACCGGGTTCACCATCGTCGGTTCGCGGTTCAGCCCGGACACCCGCCGGTTGCGCGAACTGGCCGCCCGCAACCGCGTACCGCACACCTGGATCGATCTGGAGGAGAACCCGGACGCCGAGGAGATGCTGCGGCAGTTCGGCGTGAGCGTCTCGGACACGCCGGTGGTGATCTGGCGGGACCAGGTGCTGCGCAACCCGTCTAACGGGGAGTTGTCCAGGGTCGCCGGTCTGCATCTGGATCTGGGGACCGAGGCGATGTGCGATGTGGTGGTGGTCGGCGCCGGGCCGGCCGGGCTGGCCGCCGCGGTCTACGGGGCGTCCGAGGGACTGACCACCGTGGTGGTGGACGCGGTGGCCACCGGCGGGCAGGCCGGCACGTCGTCCCGGATCGAGAACTACCTCGGTTTCCCGGCCGGGGTGTCCGGCGCCGAACTGGCCGATCGAGCGGTGGTGCAGGCGTCGCGGTTCGGCGCGACATTGAACGTGCCGGCCGAGGCGGTACGGCTCAGCCCGCGCAAGGCCGATCTGGTCGTCCATCTCGACGACGGGACCCAGCTGCGGACCCGTACGGTGGTGATCGCCACCGGCGCCCGGTACCGCAAGCTCGACGTCCCCCGGCTTGCCGAGTTCGAGGGCACCAGTGTCTACTACGCCGCCACCGTGATGGAAGCGACGTACTGCGATGCGCAACCGGTGTCTGTCGTCGGTGGCGGCAACTCCGCCGGCCAGGCCACCGTTTTCCTGGCGCGGCATGCCACCTCGGTCCGGCTGATCATCCGGCACGACGACCTGGCCCGTGACATGTCGCGGTACCTCGTCGATCAGATCGAGCGGATGCCCAACGTCGAGGTGCTGCGCTCCACCGAGGTCGTCGAGCTGGTCGGCGACGACGGCAAGCTGGGCGCAGTGGTCACCCGTGACACCGTCACCGGCGACCGGAGCCGGATCCCCACCGCCGTGCTGTTCGTTTTCATCGGCGCGGACCCGTGCACCGGCTGGCTCCGGAACATCGTGTCGCTCGACGACCGGGGGTACGTGCTGACCGGGCGGGGCGCGCGCGATGATCCGGCCGGGGCCACGTTGCTCGAGACCAGCCGTCCCGGCGTGCTGGCCGTGGGCGATGTGCGCAGCGGCTCGATCAAGCGGGTCGCCTCCGCGGTGGGTGAAGGGGCGATGGCCGTACGCCTGGTGCACGAACACCTGGCCCGGACCGGACGAAGCTCCGGGCCGTAATCGCACAGATGAGGAGAATCCCATGCTTGACTCACTCGGCCGCCACTGGTGGGCCGTGGCCCTGCGCGGAGTCGCCGCCGTGCTCTTCGGACTGATGGCTCTGCTGTGGCCGGGCATCACGCTGTTCGTACTGGTCCTGCTGTTCGGCGCGTACGCCCTGGTGGACGGCGTCTTCACCCTGGTCGCGGCGATCCGCGGCCGCGGTGCCGCCGATGCCGACGCCGGCGGCCGCGGCTGGCTCGTCGCCCGGGGCCTCGCCGGCGTCGTGCTCGGTGTGCTCGCCCTGCTCTGGCCGGGTATCACCGCACTGGGCCTGCTCTGGACCATCGCCGCCTGGGCCGTGGTGACCGGCGTCCTCGAGGTCTTCGCGGCGATCCGCCTGCGGCGCGAGATCGACCGGGAATGGCTGCTCGCCCTCAGCGGCGTGCTGTCGGTGTTGTTCGGTGTACTGCTGGTCGTATGGCCTGCCGCCGGCGCTCTGACTCTGGTCACGCTGATCGGTGTCGCGGCGCTGGCGATCGGTATCACCCTGCTGGCGTTCAGCTTCCGGCTGCGCCACAGCCGTGCCGATGATGTCGCGGCCGGGCGCCACTACGGCCGGCCGGCCCCCGCGTAAGTGGCCCTACTGGTAAGGAGCGCCGATGGCCCAGACCGAACAGCGCTGTCCGGAGATCGTCGTCGGCCTGGTGTCGACCCCGCCGGACTATCCGGCCCGCGTCGCTGCACGGCTCACCTCCGACCTGGCGGACCGGCTCGCGGAGCAGGTGGACCCGAACGTGCGATGGACCGTGCGGGACGGCTGGGGCGAGGTGGCGCCGCGTCGCGACGGCGGCGTCGAGGGACTGCTGGACGATCTTGCCAAGCGGCGCGCCGACGACCGGTGGGACGTCGCGATCTGCCTGACCGACCTGCCCCTGCACACCGAGCGGGTGCCACTGGTCGCGCAGACCTCCGCCCGGCGCCAGGTCGCGATGGTGTCCCTGCCCGCGCTGGGTCTACGACAGCTCCGCGGGGTCCGCGCGGTCGTGCCCGACCTGGTGAGCCGCCTGCTCACGGACGCGTCCGATGAGCGGGTGCCGCCGGCCGGCTGGGAACCGGCCGAGCTGGCCGGCCGGGTCGCCGCGATCCGCCGGTTGGTCGGTGAGAGCGACGACGGCGAATGGGGTTACGTCGCCTCACGGCTGACCGGCCGGGCGCGGCTGTTGATCGGGATGATCCGGGCAAACCGGCCGGGCCGCGCCCTGCTGGGCCTGTCCAAACTGCTGGTCGGCGCGTTCGGCACGGCTGCCTTCGCGCTCACCAACTCGACCATCTGGCAGATGAGCGACGAGCTGGGCGGACTTCGCCTCACGGTCATCATGCTGCTCGGGCTGACCGCGCTGGTGGCCTGGCTGATCATCGCGCACGACCTGTGGGAGAAACCCGACGGTGAGACATCGGCTGAGCTGGCCCGGCTTTTCAACCTCGGCACGATCCTGACCCTCGCTCTGGCCACGGCGGTGTCCTATGTGGTGCTGTTCGCCGGATCGGCACTCGCCGCGGCGCTGCTCATCGACACTTCTGTGCTGGAACAGAATCTGCTGCGGCCGGTCGATCTCACCAACTACCTGACGCTCGCCTGGCTGATCAGCTCACTGGCCACCGTCGGCGGTGCGATCGGCTCCGGGCTCGAGGACGAGGAGACGGTGCGGGCGGCCGCCTACGGCTACCATCCCGAACCCGATGGCTGGCGGGACGAGAAAGACGGATAGCCATACCGAGGAGGGGCAGACGGGGCCATGTCCCGGGTCACAGCCGAACCACCGGCGTCCGTCTCGGGATGGGCGCCGCTGCGCCGGCCCGTCTTCCGCGCCCTGTGGCTGGCGCAGTTCGTGGCCAACACCGGCACCTGGATGCAGACCGTCGGCGCGCAGTGGCTGATGGGCGACCTGGGCGGGGGAGCGCTGGCGACGGCGCTCGTCCAGGCAGCCACCACGCTGCCGGTGTTCCTGCTCGTCGTGCCCGCCGGGGCGCTGGGTGACATCCTGGACCGGCGGCGGTTGTTACTTGCCGGAGAGGCGCTGATGTGCGCGGGAGCTGCCGGGATCACCGCCACCACCGCCGCGGGCCGCACGACTCCGACCTTGCTGCTCGGGATGACCGCCGTCATGGGCGTGGGCCAGGCCCTGTCCGTGCCGTCGTTCCAGGCCATCCAGCCGGAGCTGGTCAGCCGCAGTGAGGTGCCACAGGCCGCGGTCCTCAACGGCGCCAACGTCAACGTGGCCCGGGCGGTCGGTCCCGCGGTGGGCGGCCTGCTGATCGCGGCCACCGGCCCGGCTGCCACCTTCGCCTTCAACACAGCGTCTTTCGTCGGCGTGCTGGCAGTGCTGTATCGGTGGAAGCGGCCGCCGGACCACCGCCCCCTGGGCGCCGAACACGTGGTCGCCGCGACCCGGGCCGGCGCGCGCTACATCCTGAACGCCCCACGATTCGCCACCGTACTCATGCGGTCGGCACTGTTCATGATTTTCGCCAGTGGCCTGTGGGCGCTGTTGCCGGTCGTGGCCCGGGGGCCGCTGGAGCTCGGCGCCGGTGGCTACGGCGTGCTGCTGGGCTGCATCGGCATCGGGGCCGTCGCCGGAGCATTCGTCGTCGGCCGGCTGCGTGCGGCGATCGGCGCGAACGCGCTGGTGAACGGGTCCATGGTCGTCTACGGGCTGTCCATGTTCGTGATCGGCGCCGCCCAGCGACCGGGGCCCGTGCTACCGGCGCTGGTAGCCGCCGGCGGGGCCTGGATCGGGGTGCAGTCCACCCTCAACGCCACGGCGCAGACGCTGCTGCCGGCCTGGACCCGGGCCCTGGCCTACTTTCAGCTCGTTTTCATGGGTGGGCAGACGCTGGGCGCGATCGGCTGGGGCGTGCTCGCCGGCGTGGCCGGTCTACGGGCGGCCTTCGTCATTCCCGGCTGCGCTCTTCTGCTGGTGGCCGCGGTGACGACCCGGATACTTCGCCTCCCGCGAACGTCGCTGGACCTGAGCCGTACGCTGGTCTGGCCCGAGCCGGCTCCCGGACCGGACTCCGACTCCGGCGCCGGTCCGGTGCTGGTCGAGGTGCAGTGGCGCGTCCCGCAGTCGAACGCGGAGGCGTTCGTGGCGGCCATGCGCCACGTGAGCAGTTCCCGGAAACGGACCGGAGCCACGCTGTGGGGTCTGTTCCGGGACGTGTCCGAACCCTCGCTGTACGTCGAGACGTTCACCGTGGCGACCTGGCACGAGCATCTGCGCCAGCATCTGGAGCGCGGCACGGTGTGGGACCGGGAACTGGAAGCGGCGGCCCGGGCGCTGACCATGGACGGCACCGAGCCGACGGTCCGCCACTTCATCTGGGCGAACGCGGTGCCACCGGCACCGGATCAATGATCAACCGGATGACTTCGGCTCACCCGCGGCAGGGTAGATGCGGACCTGAACCTCAGGAGAAGACGGCGAGCGCGTCGCGGACGTGGTCAGCCGTCCGGGCCACGGTCCGCGCATCGGTCGATGCCGGGTCCTGCGGACCCGCTCCGGCGACGGCCGCCGCCTCGGCGGCGCGGACCGCCCGGCCCATCTCTTCGCGTTCCCGCAGGGGCACGCTCTTGCGGAGTCGCGGAAACTCGTCGTGTTCCTCCCGGCGCGCGTGGACGGTCAGCAGGTCCCGCAGACCACCCAGTACGTCGTCGAGGTGGCCGTGGGCGGCAGCGCGAACGGCGTCGGACAGCGCGTCGCTGATCCGGCTCTCCTCGTCGAGCAGACGGTCAGCCAGCTGGTCGTCCGGCGGCAGGCGCCGCGCGAGCGGGTGGATCATCTGTCCCTCGGCCACCTCGTGCACTGTGATCAACTCCGCCAGGTCCCCGAACGCCGTTCGCGCCTTCTCCGCGGTGGTCCCGGCGGCACGCTCGCACAGCCGGTTCATCCGGGCGTGGTGTGCGATCAGCAGTTCCAGCACATCCGGCCCGCGGTCCGGTCGGTCGGGTTCGTGAACTCGCGGCAGGGGCCGGTCGTCCCGCACGCTCACCGGCTCGGGCAGGCCTTCGCCGATCACCTCCTGTGGGTCACGACGGCCGTAGCGCTGTAGCAGGGCCGAAGCCGTGTGCAGGTGTGCCAGCTGCATCTGCAGATGCAGTTCCCACATCGGCTTCAGCCGACGGTCGTCCTCTTCGGTCATGAACGCGTAGTAGAGGTAACAGCTCGCCGATTCGTGCACAACCAGTGCTGCCCAGTCGCCCTCTCGGGAGCCTGGCTGACGTCTGGCTCCGGCCCATCGGTCGGCGGCGTGCACCATCCAGTCGTGCAACAGCGACAGTGGTTGCGTCGCGGGTTGCTGCGAGGCGTGCTGTCGGTGGGCCGACGACCGTTCCGGCTCGCGTGCGTTGCGCACCGCCCAGCCGGCCATGTCGAACGCTGTTCTTTCCCGATCAGCCGCCGCTTCCGCGACGCTGCGGGCTGGTGCCTCTACCGCCGCCAGATGTCGCCGTCGTTCGGCGGTGGCGTCACCCAGCCTGCTCACCGACCGGCGTGCCTCGACGTCCTGGACGCGGCTCGCGAACTGCCGGTCGAAATGCTCGGCATTCGCCTCGACCGCCGCCACCATGCTGATCCGGCGATGGGTGTGCGGATCGATCGTACGGATGTCGGCCGGTTCGACGTCGAACTCGTGCCAGTGCCGACCGTGGTGGTCGACCGGGATTCCAGGGTGGTCCAGCGGATCGAACACGAGATCTCCTCCGCGTCGCGGATGCGGTCAGGGCCCGCATCCTCTGCCGGTGGGTCTGCCGGCGGCATCGTCGCGTCGGGATGGGCGAGAACGGGTCACCCCCGGCGGGTGGTTTCGCCGCCCAGTACGCGCGGGTGCCGTCAGCCGGCTCGGATGTCCGACGGCTGCGGCGCGCCCTGCGCGGACATCTCGACAGCGGGCATCGGGCGGGCGAAGTGATAGCCCTGTCCGCGGTCGCAAGCGAGCGTCCGCAGAAGGTCGGCGTGGCATGCCGTCTCCACACCTTCGGCGACCGTCGTCAGGCCCAAGCTCCGGGCCATGTCGACAACCGTCCGGACCAGTGCGATCTGCCGGTGATCGGCTTCGCCGGCGGG
The DNA here is from genome assembly GCF_040650095.1 of Actinoplanes sp. NPDC048791. Lineage (NCBI taxonomy): Bacteria > Bacillati > Actinomycetota > Actinomycetes > Micromonosporales > Micromonosporaceae > Actinoplanes > Actinoplanes sp. NPDC048791. Next base: position 12,180 of record NZ_JBEZGQ010000025.1, read on the forward strand.
CATCAGTGACCGGTCGATCTTGAGTATGTCGATGGGCAGGTCGCGCAGGTACGCCAGCGATGAATAGCCGGTGCCGAAGTCGTCGACGGCGATCCGGACGCCGTCAGCGCGCAGGGCTTCGAGATGGCCCAGGGCCTGCGCGCCGCGGGTTCCCGCACCGACCAGGATGCCCTCGGTGATCTCGAGCGTCAGCGCGGTGGCGGGTAGGCCGCTGTCGGTCAGACTGCGCCTGACCTTCGCGGTGAAATCGTTGTCAGCGAGCTGGCGCGGGGACACGTTCACGGCGAGCGTGACACCGCGCTCCCGGTGCCAGGTCGCGGCTTCGACACAGGCCCGACGCAGCACCCACTCGCCGAGCGCGATGATGAGACCGCTGTCCTCGGCGGCCGGTATGAACCTGTCGGGACCGATCATCGTCTCGCCCGGGGGCAGCCAGCGCACCAACGCCTCGACTGCCACCGTCCGTGACGTGCCGAGGTCGACGATCGGCTGGTAATAGACGGCGAACTCATCCGCCTCCAGAGCAAGGCGCAGCTTTTCCACGGTGTGGATGCGTTCGGTCTGCCGGTCACGAAGCGTGTGGTCGTACCACACGATGCAGTCCTTGCCGGCGGCTTTGGCGGCATTCAGGGCCATGTCGGCATCGCCCAGCAGGTGCGGCTCTGCCTCGGCGGGACCTGACGCCGGACGCACGCCGATGCTCGCGGTGACGTGCAAGCTGTAACCTCGCACGACGACGGGGCGTCGCAGCACCTCCAGCACCGCCTCGGCGCGGGCGCCCACGACCTGCGTACCGACTCCGGGCACCAGGACCGCGAACTCGTCACCGCCGGTGCGTGCCAACAGATCGTCAGGGCCCAGAACGGCACGCAGACGTGCGGCGATCTCCACCAGCAGATCGTCACCGGCCCGGTGACCGAGCCGGTCGTTCACATCCTGAAAACCGTCGAGGTCGAGCAGCACCAGGCCGTGCGGCAGCCGTACGGACGCCCGGTCCTCCAGCAGCCGCCGGTTCGGCAGGTCGGTCAACACGTCATGCTCGGCGAGGTGCCGCAGCGAGCGTTGCAGGACAGCCTGCTCGTCCAGCGCCTCGGCCAAGGACGTCGCGTGCCGCCGCAGCTGCCGTTGACCGTTGGTCAGGCGAACCATCAGGAGCAGCGCGATCAACACGGTGGCCGACAGCGGCACGATGAAATCGTAGAGATCATGTTGGTCGTCCTGCCCGTCCCGCAGCAGAGCGGCGTAGCCGGTCGCTGCCGGGCCGACGAGGATCAACAGACCATGCAGCACCGCGGTGCGCCAACTGCCACCGATCGGGTCCGGCGCGGCGGGTCGAGCCGCGACGTCAGGGTGCAACGCAGCGACGCCGGGCAGCGCGTACGACACCAGCCAGGCTGCAACACTGAAACTCGGCCCCGACCAGGAACCGCCGACCGCGGCCGACATGAAGTACGCCACATCGGCTACGGTCAGCAGCACCGTAGCCGCCAGCAGAACGGCGTGCGCGTGACGAAGCCGCCGCTGAACGACCAGCAGTCGTACCGCCATGGCCACCAGGAGCAGGTCGAAAACCGGGTAGGCGGTCGCGCCGCTGTAGGCCGGCTGCTCGGCGTGAACGATGTTCGGGTCGTAGAGCAGGACCCAGGCGAGCGTCGCACCGGTGCACGTGACGATCCCGGCCTCGACCATGCCCACCGACCGGGGGCTACGTGCGGGCCGTTCGGGCAGCATGGCGAGACCCGCGGCCAGGAGGGGATACATAGCGAAGTACAACACGTCGACAGCCGAGAAACCCGGGACGCCGAACAGGCTGATCTGCACCGCCCACACCGTGTTGGCCGCCGCGCCGCAGAGCAGTGCGGCCGCCAGCAGCAACCAGGCCATCGGATGCGCCGGCCGATGCCGCCGAACCCCGACCACGACGCAGCCAGCCGAACCGACGCCGATCAGCGCATACACGCACTGCTGGCCGACCGGACCCAGGTGCGGCCCCACGAATGCCAGCGACGCAGCCACGGCCAACCAGCCGTAACTGGCGTACGCCCGCGGACCCGGGCCGGTCAACTCACACCACCGCATCATCAGCCCAGCCGCAGTCGACGCCCACGGCACTTGTCCGGGCGAAGCACCACCACCCGCGCATAGGGCCACGCCGGGCCCCGAACGACTCTGCACACGGGCGATCCATCGGCCCGAAGAACGCCATCTTGAGGAACTTGTTGAACGATGGCCGTGATCTGGTCGCGGGTCAGTGGTGTTCCTGCACCACGAACGCCCGCCAGATCCGCGAGACCGCCGTCTGCGACAGGCCGACCTCGGCCGGCTGCATCAGGACATGGCGCGCCAGCCGCGGTGCACACCGGTCTCGCCGGCCGTCAGCAAGCCCTGCGGTTCCGGCAGGAGGCGGCCGCCCTCGTCGAGCATGTCCCGCCAGCTCCGCTGGGGCTTCCAGCCGAAGAGCCGGGCCGCCTTGGCGGTCGAGATCCCCGAGGCGTCCGGGCGGTCCACCGGCCGCAGCTCCACGTCGTCACCGAAGTGCCGGCGCACCATGTCGTGCAGTGGGCGGCCGGCGGCGTTGTCGGCGGCCGCGCAGTAGACGACCTCGTGGCCGGGCAGGTCGGTCGTCAGGGCGGCCACGATGAGGTCGGCGAGGTCGTACACCGAGACGTACGACCAGAACGACGCGCTCTTGTCCGTGCCGGAGGCCCGTACGATCGGGCCGACGTTGCGTTCGACATTGCCCTCCCACTGCAGCCACGTCGGGCGGACGGAGACGCCCGTGAGATCGCTGCGCTGCACGGAGGCGTCCATCAGCTCCTCGCCGAACCACTTGGACAGCGCATAGGCGTCCTGCGGCCGGACCCGGTGCTCCTCGTCGATGGGCGCGTAGTCGGCGTGGAAGTAGCGACGCGGGTAGGAGAACCCCGGCACCGTCTCGCTGGAGAGGTGCACCAGCCGGCGGACGCCGGAGCGTTCCGCCGCCTCGATCACGTGGTAGGTGGCCATCAGGTTGTTCTGGAAGATCACGTGCTGCGGGTTGTGCTTGGGGCCGGGGATCGCGGCGGCGTGCACCACGCTGTCGTGCCCCGGCATCACGGCGGCCGCGTGTCCGGCGTCGGTGAGGTCGGCCTGCACGTAGATCACCTCGCGCGCGCGCTCGTGCACCGCCGGGGCGATGTCGACCGCGGTCACCTCATGTCCGTCCTGGAGCAGGCGGTCGACCGTCGCGGCGCCGACCTTGCCTCGGGCTCCCGTAACCAGTATTCGCACGTCGTTCATCGCACTCCGTCTCCGTCGAGACGTCCATTGGCAGGACTGCCAATGGGCCGGGCGCCCGCGAAGGCGCCACGGGGACGACGACATCGCGGCGGTATTGGCAATGATGCCAATCGACGTCGATCCGCGGATGCGGTAGTCCTGAGATACCGGATGCACCGCGGTCCCGGCGATCACACCCTGACGGACCGCGTTGTGCGTCACCACGAACAGTCGCAGCCGGCAGGAGGTCTGTGGTGGTTCGGGTGTTACATGATCAGGAGAGCGTCCCGCGGCAGGCGGGCCGGACGTGGCTGCGTATCTTCGTCGTCGGATTGGTGCTCTGGGTGGCCACGTTGGCGGTCACCTTGCTCACCGGCAACCCGAACCTGATCCCGACCCTGGTCCTGCTCGGTAGCTTCCTGGTACCGGTGACCTTCGTCGTGTGGGCGTTCGAACGTCGGGGCACCGGCGAGCTGACCGCGGGCCTGGTGTTCTCGACGTTCCTCACCGGTGGCGTGCTGGGTGTGCTGGGCGCCTCGGTGCTCGAGGCGTATCTGCTGCACCCCTCACCGTGGTTGTTCTTCGGCGTCGGGCTGATCGAGGAAGCGGTGAAACTGGTCGCGCTGACGGTGCTGACCCGTCACCTGCAGACCCGTTCGCTGCGCGACGGGATGATTCTTGGTGCGGCCGTCGGTTTCGGCTTCGCTGCCTTCGAATCCGCCGGCTACGCCTTCGTTGCGCTTTTCACTGTCGACGGGTTGTCGATCGCTCAGCTGGTGCAGACCGAGCTGATCCGGGGCCTTCTGGCGCCGGTGGGACACGGTCTCTGGACCGCCATTCTGGGCGGAATGTTGTTCGCCACCGCGCGGCACGGTCGTCTCACCGTCACGGGCAAGCTGATTTTGGCGTACGTCGGTGTGTCTGTTCTGCACGGTCTGTGGGATTCGATGCACAGCATCGCGTTGTACCTGACGCTGTCGCTGACCGAGGGTGAGCGGCTGCGCCCGTCACCGCAGGGTTGGCTGGTCGAACCGAGTGCCGAGCAGGTGAATCTGTTCTCCGTCCTGGAATGGACCGGGTTGGCGGTCATCTCGGTCATCGGGATCGTCTGGCTGGTTGTTCTGTGGCGCCGGTCGGCCCGGCTGGACCGGCTCGGCCCACCGATCGCCGCCCGGCCGTCGCGGCGCGACACCGGACACTGAGAGGGGACCACGGGCATGCCCGTCTTCGGAGTCGCCAGATTCGAACGGTTCTTCCGGCTCGCCGGCGAACTGGATGTCGACAAGGACGACCTCAAACGCTTCTCCGACTTCGTGGAGAGCAAGCTCTACGACCTGCTGTTGATGGGTCAGGCCGCGGCGGCGGCCAATCTCCGAGATCTGGTCGAGCCGTACGACCTGCCCATCACCAAGGGGCTCCAGGAGAACATCCACAGTTTTCGCAAGATGGACGACGACATCGAGCTGAAGCCGATCCTGGACCGGCTGGCGACGTACCCGCCGCTGGATCGCACGCCCAGTGAGGAGACCGAGTCGCGGTTGCCCGAGATCGTCGGAGGGCTGGGCCTGGCACTGGCCAAGATCATCAAGACGGTCGACCCCGAGGTGAGGAACCCGCAGAGCCGGCACTGGGAACGCGCGATACGGATCTTCGACGAGCTGATGTGAGCACACGATGAGGAGCGCAGTCGGATGACAGACGTGGCGGCCATCCTGAACGCCCATCCCCGCGCATTGCCGGGCATCGACCAGGACGCGCTGGTGATCGCCGTCCAGGAATGCCTCAACTGTGCGCAGAGCTGTACCTCCTGCGCGGACGCCTGCATTGCGGACCCGTCCGGGGCGCACCTGGGCAGGTCCGCCGGCGCAGCCCTCAACTGCGCCGACATGGCCACCGCGGCGGTGCGGGTGCTGTCGCGGCCCACCGCCCACGACCGTGCAACGACCGAGGCGGTGCTGCGGGCGCTCATCGAGACATGCCGCGAGGGCTATGAGGAACACCGACAACACGCCTTGGAGAACGAAGCCTGCGGGATCTGCGCCGAGGCCTGCCGCAGATGCGGTGCGGCGTGCCGGCACCTGCTGGGCTCGCTGGGATGAGCTGGGAGGCTGACCATGACCGATACCTTGAACCCCACCCCCCATCAGCCGTCCGCGGACGACCGGTTCAGCACCATCGGCACGGATGTCCCCCTTGCCGACAGCCGGCCGGTCGACGCCGGCGATCGCGCGGTGATCGGCGTCTTCGCCGACCTCGACTCGGCGCAGGCGGCCGTGGAACGGCTCGCCGCCGCCGGCTTCCCGATCGACCACATCTCGGTGCTCGGCAAGGACCTGCAGAGCGAGACCCGGCTGAACGGATATGTGACCACCGGTGACATCGCCGGCCCGAGTGCCGCGACCGGCGCCTGGGTGGGCGGACTTTTCGGCCTGCTGGCGGGCAGCGCGCTGCTGTTCGTTCCCGGCGCGAGCCCGCTCATCGTGCTCGGTCCGCTGGCGGCGGCCGCGATCGGCGCCGCGCAGGGAGCGCTGGTCGCCGGAGGCGTCGGTGCGATCCTCGGCCACTTCGTCGCGAAGCAGCACATTCCCCGGTACGAACAACTGGTCAAGGCCGGTAGCTACCTGGTGGTTGTGCACGGCGCCGAGCAGGATGTGGCACGGGCCCAGCAGATTCTCTCCGACGCCGGCGGCAGCGACGTCCAGCGCCACGACGAGTACCGCGGCAACGCGGTCGGGCCCATCTCCCAGGTCGTGGAGGGAATGCGGGTTCTCGACGCCACCGGCAAGGAGGTCGGCAAGGTCGAGTTCGTCAAGCTCGGCGATCCGGAGGCGATCACCACGCAGGGCGAGGAGACGGACAACGGTGAGCCGCGGGTAGCGGGCGAACTGCGGGACCGGCTGCTGCGTCTCGGCTTCATCAAGGTCGACCGCAAGGGTTTCCTCAAGTCCGACGGGTACGCCGCCGCGGACGAGATCGACCGTGTGCAGAACGATGCCGTCCACCTGACGGTCGCCGACAAGGAAATGCTGAAGGAAGCTGACGCCTGAGCCATGATCCGGCCGGTCGTCCCGCAGACCGCGGAAGGATGCGCCGAATGCCTGCGTCTGGGCACGCCGTGGGTGCATCTGCGGTTGTGTTTGACATGCGGTCATGTCGGCTGCCGGCGCTGGTGCTACGTCGACGAGACCTTGGTCTGACCTGACCGGCACACCAAGCCGCCGCGGTGCTCGTCATGGACGCGCACCCCGGGGGACCGGCGGATCACGGTTCACAGCGTGATCGTGATCAGGTTCTCCACCTCGGTGACACCGGGTGCTGACCAGGCGACCCGCTCGGCCTCGCGGCGCTCCGCCCACGACCGTACGCTGCCGGTCAGGATCACTTTGCTGCCGCGGGTGGTGACGTGGATCCGTTCGGCGTCTGTCTCTGCCGTGCGTACCAGGGCGTCCTCGATCCTCGTCTTGAGCTCGTCGGGCGACGGGCCGGTCCGTGGCCGCACTGTGATGAGGTTGCTGACCCCCTTGACCCCGGTGAGGGTACGGACGACCCGTTGCGCCTCCTGTCGTTGGAAGTCCCAGTCCACCTCGCCGCGCAGGGTGACCCAGCCGCCGGACACCGAGACCTTGACGCTGTCGTCGGGTACGAGCGAGTCCATCTCGAACGCCCGCGCGATGGATTGGGCCAGGTCGACGTCGGTCTGCTCGTCGCCGGGGGCCAGGCGTACCTCGATGTTGTTGACGACGGCCTTGACTCCGCGCACCCGCAGCACCGCGCGTTCGGCGGCCCACTTCTTGCTGAAGGTGTCCACCGAGCCGGTCAGAGTCGTCACGCCGTCCCGCACGGCCACGCCGATGTCGTTCGGTGCCACCTCGACGTCCCACTTCAGCTCGTGCAGCACCGCACGCTGGATGTCCTCGTCGGTCTGGCTGGTTACTGTGCTGGCCATTCCGGTCCTCCAAGACCTCTTGTCGGAAAGCCCTACTGGCCCGCTCGGGCCATGGCCTGCCTCGACTCTCGGCCCGGTTCGGATGACTCCGGCTCACCCGCCGCAGGGGAGAAGCGCGTCGGCGTCGCGGACGCGGTCCGCCGGCTCGGCCGCGCGGACCACCCGGCCCATCTCCGCGCTCCTGCATCGCCTGGGAAGAGTTTGCCGTCCACGAGTCTGCGACCTCCTCCCTCTTCTGAAGACGCGGCGAGGGAACTGCCCGCGAATTGCCTTCCGCAGGGTGAGTCGTTCTCACCCCGGCGCTGATGACGATGACGGCTGCGCGGCACCGCGCTCCATCCGGTACGGACCCGATCCGCCCGGCGCCCCGCGCCGACGGGGCCGGGCGGTGACAGAAATCGTCCCACCGCACGGCCGGACCATCGAGACCACCGACCAAGGAACAAGGAGCAAAGGAGGTACGGACCCGTGATCCGTCGCATCGCCCTGCCGGCCGGGGAGAACATCCCCGTGCTGGGACAGGGCACCTGGCACATGGGGGAGATCCGCGAGCAGCGGGAAGCCGAGATCGGTGCGCTCCGGCTCGGTCTCGAGCTCGGCATGACCCTGATCGACACCGCCGAGATGTACGCCGAGGGCGACACCGAGCGGCTTGTCGGCGACGCGATCAGCGGGCGCCGTGACGAGGTCTTCCTGATCAGCAAGGTGCTGCCGTCGCACGCCACCCACCGGGGCACCATCGATGCCTGCGCGGCGAGCCTGCGCCGGCTCAAGACCGATCGCCTGGACATGTATCTGCTGCATTGGCGGGGTTCCGTGCCGCTCCGGCAGACGGTCGAGGCCTTTGTGGAGCTCAAGGAGCGTGGCTGGATCCGCCATTGGGGGGTCAGCAACTTCGACGTGATGGATCTCGACGAGCTGCGGCAGATCCCGAGTGGATCCGAGGTGCAGACCGATCAGGTGCTCTACAACCTCGCGCGACGTGGTCCCGAGTACAACCTCCTGCCGTGGTGTCGTGAGCAGGACCTGCCGGTGATGTCGTACTCACCGATCGAACAGGGTGAGCTGCTGTCGCATCCGGCGGTGCGCGGTGTGGCGGAGCGCAATGACATCACCCCGGCCCAGGTCGCGCTGGCCTGGGTGCTCCGGCAGCCGCTGGTCTGCGCGATCCCCAAGTCGGGATCGGCCGCCCGCGTGGAAGAGAACGCCGGAGCCGCTGCGATCAGGCTTGGCCCTCAGGACCTGACCGAACTGGACCGGGCGTTCCCGCCGCCGATCAAGGCCCGCCCCCTGGAAACTCTCTGAGGACCGCCGTGGATTACCAGACCTGTCCGGACACGAGGGACGTGAACAGCAAGATGATCGAGTGCCCGAACGGACGGAAGGCGGAACCGTGACTGTCACCATCGGCCTGGTCGGGGCAGGCCGGCGCGCGGCGCACGTGCACGCACCCACGCTGGCCGGCTCGCCCGACGTGCGCTTCACCGGCATCTGGGCGCCGACCCCGGGGCCCGTACGCGAACTCGCCGACCGGCACCACGTCCGGTCGTTCGAGGGCTTCCCGGACCTCCTCGACCACTGCGAAGCGGTGGCCTTCGCCGTCCCGCCACCGGTACAGGCCGAGCTGGCCGCCGTCGCCGCTCAGCGCGGCAAGTCCGTCTTTCTGGAACGGCCGATGGCCGGAGATGTCGCCGGTGCCGAAGAACTGGCCGAGGCGGTGCGGCGGAGCAAGGTGGTCTCGCAGCTCGGGCTGGTCTGGCGGTACTCCACGGACGTCCGCCGCTTCCTCAGTGTCGAGGTCGGGCGGATCAAGCCGGACGGCGGCGCAGGCCGGCTCATCTCCGGCAGTCATCGCCCCGGCGGATCCGTCAGCGCGTGGCGCACCGAGCGCGGCGTTCTCCGCGATCAGGGCGTCGATCTGCTCGACCTGCTCGAGGCCGGCCTGGGCCGGATCGTGGGTGTACGGGCGCACGGCGACCGCCGGGGATGGTTGGGGCTCATGGTGGACCACCAGGTGGGCCGGTTCAGTGAGGCGTCGATGTCGGCGACCGCGACGCCTGAGATCTTTCGCGCCGACATCGAGATCTTCGGTCCCGGCGGAGCGGCCGCCCTGGATTGCACACGGGCGTCGGGGCCGCGCGTGTACCAGACGATGTACCGGGAGTTCGCCGACGCGATCCGGGGCGGCGGCGCACCGGCGCTCGATGCCGGGCACGGCCTGCACCTGCAGCGCGTGATCGAATCGGCCGACACTGACCTCCTCCTCGGGACGTGATCGAGCCGGCCGGTCGCCCCGGTGGGCCGCCGGGCCGCGGGTGCCGATGGGCAATTCACCCTCGCTGGGGGAGGGCCGCTCACCCGTGGTTGCCGAGGATATGACGTGCCTGGCCGCTGCACATGAGAGGGAGTGCCAGCATGAAGAGGATCGTGGACATCGTGCCGGCGTCTCCCGGATGGTATGCGCGCTGGCGCTTCACCCCCGAACGCACCCGGTCCTATCCGGTCACCGTCTGGGCACTCGTGGAGGACGCCGGACCGGGCACCCGGCACGTCGTGGTCGGGGTCGACGCCGGTGGTCAATGGCCCGGCGGGGCCGACAACGAGACCGGCGCGGACTTCATCCGGTACGTCTACCAGGCACCTGAGGACGGGCAGCCGGAGGACGTGTTCAACCCGGTCCAGCCAGCGACGGAGTCGCGGATCTGAGGCACGGTCGTGGTGATCCCACGCCCCCCGGCCGCCTGGCGCGCGGGCTCAAAGTGGGCGCAGCTCGCGCGCCAGCCGGACCGCTCCTCTGCTGCCCGAGCCGCTCGATCGAACCTGCTCTGGCGGGTTCGTGCGGCGCGGGATGCATGCGGACACCGAGGTTGGTGGCTGGGGTGGCCGATCCGCTCGGGATGCTCCTATGGATGTGAAGCGGCTAGTTCAAGATCGTTTGAGGTGATGATCTGGTAGAGCTCGCGGGCGACGTAGCGCTTGAGGCACCGGAT
>NZ_JBEZGQ010000026.1:0-22019 GCF_040650095.1 Actinoplanes sp. NPDC048791
CAGCACCAGGCCGGTGCGGGTCACGTTCGGGTCGCCGGGGACCGTCGCGAGTCCGAAGTCGGTCAGGACGACGCGGCCGTCCTCGCTGATCAGCACATTGCCCGGCTTCACGTCGCGGTGCACGACGCCGGCGCGGTGCGCGGCGCGCAGGGCGTTCAGCACGCCGAGGCCGATCTCCGCGGCGCGGACCGGGGCGAAAGGCCCGTCCGCGGCGAGGATGTCCTGCAAGGACCGCGACGGGACGTACTCCATGACGATCCACGGATCGGCATCGGTGCGCAGCACGTCGAAGACGCGGACCACGTTGATGTTGTTGAGCCGGGCGATGGCGCGCGCTTCCCGCAGCGAACGCTCGCGCATCTCCTGCCGCTCCTCGGGGGTCAGCCCCGGTGGCGGCACGAGCTCCTTGATGGCGACCTCGCGGTGCAGGACGACGTCGGTCGCCCGCCAGACACGACCCATCCCGCCCTGACCGAGCGGCGCAACGAGCCGGTAACGGTCAGCGACAATGAGCGGAGGGGAAGTAGACATCACGCAGAAAATACCCGGTCATGTCGAGCCGCAGCGAATCGATCAGCCGAGTGTGGGACGCGTGTCACCGAGAACCTCCCGCAAGGCCTTAAGCTTGATCAATGGATGAGGAACCGCTGGTCAGCGTCGTGCGCGGCACACCGACCCCGGAAGAGCTGGCGGCGCTGGTGTGCGTCCTGGCCGGCCGGGCCGTGAGCGGTGATTCACGTTCACGCACGCCGGCCGCGACGCCGTGGACAAGAAGCGCCCGCCCGGCCGCGGTCCGGCCGTCCTGGCGATCCTCGGGACAACCCCGCTAGACATCGACGGGTCTCGGTAGCGTTGCGACTGTCCATAGCCCTGGGTAGGGGCTGCAGCAACAAGCGGTAGCAGACTACTCTCGCGGGAGATTTCGCACTCTCGGGGGAGGGCCTGGACCATGATCGCAGACGACGGACCACCGCCGCTGATCGGCAGTGAAAGCTCGATCGAGACGGACATCCGCGCGATGGAAGAGTTCGCCGCGACGCTCGCCAACGAGGTCCAAACGGGATACGACCCGCAGCTGCAGAAGGTCATCCCGGCCATGCTGACCGAGCTGCCGACCCCGAACTCCGACTTTCCAGAGTTTGCGAGCTTCATGCAGCTGCACCACGAGGTCCAGCAGCAGACCTTCTCCAACACCTTCAACTTCCGCGACGGCACTCACCACTTCGCGGTGGTCGCGCAGTCGATCAGCAAGGAGTACGCCTCCAGCGACGCCTTCGCCCAGGCGAAGGTCCGCGACGTCAACGACGGCTTCGCAGCGGCGAGCGACCCGCTGAGGAGCGAGACCGGAACAGGGGAGAACGGCTGATGCTGATCGCTGACGGGGGCGGCGGCTATGGCGGCACCCACTGGGCGTCCAAGGAAGTCCCGGCCATGTGGGCAGCCATCGCCAACCAGGACACCGAGGCGCACTATCAGGTGGTCGGCGGCTGGAGCAAGACGGCCGATCTGACGCTCGCGCACCTCGCTCAGGTCCGGGTGTACCGCGACAATCTGGCTAGCGTGTGGCCACCGTCGAAGAGCCCGGCCGCGGCGGCTTACATCGCCCGCCTCGACAAGCTGATGGCTGATCTCCAGGCGACTCACGACGCCGCGTCGGCCAATTACACGGCTTTCTCGACGGTGACGCTGACGTTGAGTTTGGCCCGGCAGAAGCTTGAGGCGCTGTACGACAAGTACGAGAGCAATGCCAAGCAGAACTTTGTCTGGCAGCAGAAGCGGGATGCTGCGGCGGCATCGCCGACTCCGTCGCCTACGCCGACGCCTTCGCCGTCTCCGGGGCCGTCGCCTACGGCTCAGACACCGCCGGTGTCTGCGGCGGCGCAGGAAGAGCTGAACCGGCAGGCTCGGGTCATCATGTACGACCTGAGCAGCACGGTGTTGAGTGGGCAGGCGGCCCTTCAGAAGCCAAAGCCTTATAACCCTCAACAAGGGCAGGTTGGCACCGGAGAAGAGAATCAACGGAGCGATGGAGGCGTGGGCGGCTTCGCCACTCCACCGATTATTCCGCCGCCCGGCGGAGGTGGTGGCGGATCCTCCGGAGGATCAGTCATCCCCAATACGTCATCCCACGTCGCCCCGGTGACGCCGACAACGCACACTCCGGTGGGTACCGGTCCTGTCACGGGTGGCGTTGGCACCGGCCCGATCCTGGGCGGGGTTGGTAACCAGCCAGTCATCACGCCGCCCAATCCGGGCCTGCAGCCACCGGTTCCGACACCCGCGCCTTCTGGGCCAGGCCCGGTGCCAGGACTCATTGGAACCCCAGGCGCGAGTGGTCTCCTCCCGAACAGTGGCCCGCTGCCGAACGGCACGGGAGCGCCACGATCAGGCCTCGTCAAGCCGGGCATGCCTGGCGGCGCCGGCCGCATGACGATGCCGTCGGGCGGCGTCATCGGCGCCAACCCGGGCAGCGGGATGATCGGGCAGATGCCGACCGGCGCCCAGGGCGGCCGTCCGCCCGGCGCGGGTCGAGTGAATCCCGTCGGTGGAGTCATCGGCCAGCAGGGCGGCGCCCCGCAGGGCCGAGGCGGCACGCCGGCCCACGGCATGCCGATGCAGAACGGACCGATGGCGGGAAACCAGGGACGCACTCGGGGTCGGCGCCAGGAAGGCGAGCAAGAGCGCTGGGATCCGGACAATCCGTGGTCGACCGAGGAAGGCGTTGATCCGGTCGTCCTTCCGCCGGACGATTTCGGTCCTATTGACCCGGGTCCCGCTATCGGTTATCCGAGATGAGACGAAGAGTAATCGCTTTGTTCGCGGCGGCGCTGGCTGGAGCTGGCGCCGCCGCTTACGGCACTCCCGCCTTTGCGGACACCCGGCAAGACCAGTGGCATCTCAGTTATTTGAAGATTGATGAAGCGCATCGCATCAGCACCGGTAAAGGTGTCACTGTAGCCGTCATTGACTCCGGCGTAGCGAAGCATCCCGACCTTCCAGGCGTCGTAAGCGGTACCGACTTATTTAAACCCGGCGGCGATGGACGCACCGATCTCACCGGACATGGCACCAGCATGGCCGGCCTCATCGCCGCCCATGGCAACAGTCGAAAGCGCGCTCTAGGGATCGCGCCCGACGCGAAGATCATTCCAATCCGGGTACTCGGCAAAGGCAGGACTATTGGCAGTCTCGGCCCCGCCGTTCGGTATGCCATTTCACATGGCGCCAAAGTAATCAATATCTCTCTTGGCGGCGGAGTCGCCCCTGACGACATCAAGGGGATTCAAGAAGCCGAGGAAGCCGATGTAGTGGTCGTTGCGGGAGCGGGAAATAAGCCGGACGCCACCTCAGTCGCAGCGCCCGCATTCCTAGAAAGCGTGGTCGCTGTAGGCGCGGTGGATCGCAACGGCAAGCAAGCCGCGATCTCGGTTTCAGGAGAGGCACTTGACATTGCCGCGCCCGGACAAGACATTGCGAGCACCGGTCGCACGGGCGGCTATATCGTCGGCCAAGACGGCACCTCCGATGCCGCAGCGATCGTTTCCGGGGCGGCTGCTCTGTTGCGTAGCAAGTACCCGAACATGAGCGCCGCGGAGGTTGTTGAGCGGCTTGAGTCCACGGCTGTCGACAAGGGTGCGCCTGGGGTCGACCCCGACTACGGGCACGGCATCATCGACATCGTCGCCGCGCTCAAGGGTCCCGCCGCCTCGGCCCCGCCGTCCTCCGCCGCGCCCGCCCCCACCACAACCACCGCCGCCGCGCCGGCTCCAGCCCCCCAGGCAGAACCCGAGCCGGCCAGCAGCAACACCCCGCTCATCATCAGCGGCGTAGCCGTCCTCATCCTCCTGGGCGGCCTGGCTGCCTTCCTCCTAGCGCGCCGTCGCTCCCACCCGCGCTCCTGATCATCCGGGCTTGTAGCGTTGACTCCCGTGCAGACCGACATCGCCCCTCGCCTGGTGCTTGCTTCCGCCAGCCCGGCCCGGCGCGCCCTGCTCGCCGCCGCCGGGATTGACGCGACCGTGCAGGTCAGTGGCGTTGATGAGTCCGTAGTAGAGGCTGACAACGCCGCGGATCTCTGTCTTGCGCTGGCTCGGATGAAGGCGCGGGCCGTCGCCGCCACGCTGCCCGCCGATCCTGACGTTCTGGTGCTCGGCTGTGATTCCGTGCTGGCGTTCGACGGGGAGATCCTCGGGAAACCGCACAGTCCGGCCGAGGCCACCCGGCGCTGGCATGCCATGCGGGGGCGGTCCGGGGTGCTGCACACCGGGCATCACCTCACCGACCTGGTCAGTGGCAAGCAGGCCGAGGAAGTCGGCGCGACCGTGGTGCATTTTGCCGATGTCACCGATGATGAGATCTTGGCCTACGTCGCCTCGGGCGAACCCCTGCATGTCGCCGGGGCGTTCACCCTGGACGGCAAGGGTGGTGCGTTCGTCGAGCGGATCGAAGGGGATGCCGGCAATGTCATCGGTTTGTCGCTGCCGCTGCTCCGGCGGTTGCTCATGAGCTTCGGGCTCACCGTTCCCCAGCTGTGGAGGGCGCAGCCGTGAGTTTCAAGGAGCTTCCGCTCACCCCTGAGCTGCATGACTACCTGCTCAGTCACAGCACGCCGGCCGATGAGATCACCACTGATCTCATCGCCGAGACGCGGGCTGTGGTGGCCGGGCATGCCAGCATGCAGGTCGCCCCGGAGCAGGCCGCGTTTCTGCGGTTGCTGACGTCGCTTCTCGGCGTACGGAATGCGGTTGAAGTCGGCACCTTCACCGGGCTGTCCGCGCTTTCCATCGCGCGGGGTCTCGCCGAAGGCGGGAAGCTGGTCTGTTTCGACATCTCCGAGCAGTTCACCCGGCTGGCGCACCGCTACTGGGAGCGGGCCGGGGTCGACGACCGGATCGATCTGCGGATCGGGCGGGCCACCGAGCGGCTCAAGGAGCTGCCCGAGGAGCCGTATCTCGATCTGGTCTTCATCGACGCCGACAAGGGCGGCTACATCACGTACTGGAACGAGCTGGTCCCCCGGGTGCGGCCCGGCGGC
Organism: Actinoplanes sp. NPDC048791; assembly: GCF_040650095.1. NCBI lineage: Bacteria > Bacillati > Actinomycetota > Actinomycetes > Micromonosporales > Micromonosporaceae > Actinoplanes > Actinoplanes sp. NPDC048791. Next base: position 5,036 of record NZ_JBEZGQ010000026.1, read on the forward strand.
GTCATCCTGGTCGACAACACACTGTGGTCGGGCCGGGTCGTCGACCCGCGGAGCGAGTCCGACCGGTTCATCACCGGATTCAACGACGTGGCCCGCAACGACCCGCGCGTCGAACTCGTCATCCTCCCGATCGCCGACGGCCTGACCATCGCCCGCCGGCTTCCCTGAGAAAGCCGGCGAGCTCAGAGAACGGTCAGCGCACGCTGCGCGCGAACAGCCGGGCCGCCCAGGTCAGGGCCAGCGCGGCGAGCGCGGCCATGATCAGCAGCCCCTGCCAGACGGCCGGGGCGCCCAGGTTGCCCAGGAACAGAGCGCGGACCCCGTTGACCGCCCACGAGAACGGGTTCCAGTCCGCCACCGCCTGCAGCCAGCCAGGGGCGAAGGTCAACGGCAGCAGGATCCCGGACAACAGCAGTACGGGCTGAGCCACCGTGTTCATCAGCGGCGCCAGCGCATCCTCGCTCTTGACCGCCAGCGCCACCCCGTACGACAGCGCCGAGGTCATCAACGAGATCAGGGCCAGCATCAGATACGCCAGCAGCAGGTTGCCGATGAACACCCGCAGGTCGAAGGCGAGCGCCAGCAGCGTGATGATCACCGCTTGGGCCAGCAGGGACACGGTGTCGCGCAGTGACCGTCCCAGCAGCAGGGCGAACCGGCTGACCGGGGTGACCCGGGAGCGCTCGATCACCCCCGCGCGCAGCTCGGCGATCAGGCCGAAGCCCTGGAACAGTCCACCGAAGATGGCCAGCAGCACGAGCAGGCCGGGCACGAAGATCTCGTACGCCTCGGCGTTGGTCCGCACGCCCAGCGCCGGCTTGAGCAGCGGCGCGAACAGCAGCAGGTACATCACCGGCTGGAAGATGCCGACGAGGATCCAGACCGGGTTGCGCAGCAGCAGCTGCATCTGCCGCTGGAAGATCAGTGAGGTGTCGCGTACCAGTTTCACAGCTCAGCTCTCCCGCAGCGATCGGCCGGTCTTGGTCAGGAACACGTCGTCGAGGCTGGGCCGGTGCAGCTCGATCGTGCCCAGCGGCACCGAGGCGCCGTCCAGCGCGCGCAGGATCAGCGGGATCGCGGTCGCGCCCTCGTCGACGTAGAGCCGGACGCTGTCCTCGTGGGTCTCCAGCTTGTTGACGAAGTCGGCCGAGCCCAGCACTTCGGCCGCCCGCGCCGGTGACGCCACCCCGACCCGGACCACGTCGCCGGAGATCTCCCGCTTGAGCGCGGCCGGGGTGCCCGAGGCGACGATCTCGCCGTTGTCCATGATCGAGATGCGGTCGCAGAGCGCGTCCGCCTCATCCAGGTAGTGCGTGGTGATGAAGACGGTCATGCCCTCGGCGCGCAGCCGGCGGATCTCGTCCCACATGTGGGCCCGGCTCTGCGGGTCGAGGCCGGTGGTCGGCTCGTCGAGGAAGACCACCTTCGGCTCGTGGATGATGCCGAGCGCGATGTCGACCCGGCGGCGCTGGCCCCCGGAGTAGGTCTTGCACTTGCGGTCGGCGTACTCGCTGAGCTGGAAACCTTCCAGCACGCGGGCGGCCCGTCCGGTGGCGACCGACTTCGAGATGCCGTAGAGGCGGGCCTGCAGGACCAGCTCCTCCCGGGCGGTGGAGTCGTCCCAGGTGCTGCCGCCCTGGGCCACGTACCCGATGCGGCGCCGGACCTCGCCCGGGTCCGTGCGCAGGTCGGCGCCCGCGATGGTGGCTTCGCCGCCGTCGGGCTGGATGAGGGTGGCGAGCATGCGCAGCGTCGTGGTCTTGCCGGCGCCGTTCGGGCCGAGGAAGCCGAAGATCTCGCCCTCGTCGACGGTCAGGTCGACGCCCCGGACGGCGTCGACGGTCTTCTTCTCGCGGCCCTGGCGGGACACGAAGGACTTCCGTAGCCCCCGCGTTTCGATCATGGTGACCCCCAGTCGTAGGCAGGCGGACGCCCGCCACCGGTCGTGAGGCAGCGTAGGACCGGTCGACGCGATAGTCAAACTTGATTAATCAGTGATCACCGCCGAGCCGGGAAAATACGGCTCGTCCTTCTCGATCCGCTTCGCGGTGCGCTCACACCAGCGGATCTCCGCCTCGGCCCGCTCGATCTGCAGCTCCCACATCCAGCTCACGTAGACCGGCTTGCTGTCGGCCCAGTCGGCGCCGATGAGAGCCTGCAACTGCGTGATGCCGGAACCGAGCTGGACCGCACGGTTGCGCAGGGCCGCCGCGGCCTCGGTGCGCGGGAGGGCCGGCAGGAACGAGAAGGCGGCCATGAACGGATCCGGCGGCGTGGCGATCGACCACCAGTTGCCCCGCAGCAGCGACTGGAACTCGGCGACGCCCTTCTCGGTGATCTCGTACGTCGTGCGGGCCGGCCGCGCCCCGACCTGCTCGGTCGCCACTTCGCGCAGCAGCTCCTCCTCGGCCAGCTTGCGCAGGGCGTGGTAGATCGAGCCGGGCTGGACGTTGGCCCACTTGTCGGCGCTCCAGCTCAGCAGCTCACGGCGTACGTCGTAGCCGTGCACGGGCTGCATCCACTGGACCAGACCGAGGATCATCATGCGGGTCGCCGACATATCTCACAGGTTAATAGCCAAACTTGACTGAGCGGCCCGCCGGTCCCGGACGATAGGCTCAGCCCGTGCGCAAGGTATTGATCGCCAATCGCGGCGAGATCGCCGTCCGTGTCATCCGGGCCTGCAAGGACGCGGGCCTGACCAGCGTCGCCGTCTACGCGGACGCCGATCGCGACGCGCTGCCCGCGCGACTCGCCGACGAGGCGTGGGCGTTGGAGGGCGAGACCGCGGCGGAGACGTATCTGCGCATCGACAAGCTGCTCGACGTCGCCGCCCGCAGTGGCGCCGACGCGGTCCACCCCGGCTACGGCTTCCTGTCGGAGAACGCCGACTTCGCTCAGGCCGTACAGGATGCGGGTCTGACCTGGATCGGGCCGACGCCGCAGGCGATCCGCGACCTGGGCGACAAGGTCACCGCGCGGCACATCGCGCAGCGGGCCGGCGCGCCGCTGGTGCCGGGCACGCCCGAGCCGGTCAAGCACGCCGACGAGATCATCGAGTTCGCCCGCGAGCACGGCCTGCCGGTCGCCATCAAGGCGGCGTTCGGCGGCGGCGGCCGCGGCCTCAAGGTCGCCCGCACCGCCGAGGAAATCCCGGCGCTGTTCGAGTCGGCGACGCGCGAGGCGGTCGCCGCGTTCGGCCGCGGCGAGTGCTTCGTGGAGCGTTACCTGGACCGCCCCCGGCACGTGGAGGCGCAGGTCCTGGCCGACACCCACGGCAACGTGATCGTGGTCGGCACCCGCGACTGCTCCCTGCAGCGCCGCCACCAGAAGCTCGTCGAGGAGGCCCCGGCGCCGTTCCTCAGCGACGACCAGCGCGAACGGATCCACACCAGCGCCAAGGCGATCTGCCGCGAGGCCGGCTACCACGGCGCCGGCACGGTCGAATACCTCGTCGGCCAGGACGGCACCATCTCGTTCCTCGAGGTCAACACCCGCTTGCAGGTCGAGCACCCGGTCAGCGAGGAGACCACCGGCCTCGACCTGGTGCGCGAGCAGTTCCGCATCGCCGACGGCGCGCGGCTGCCGTTCACCGAGGACCCGGTCCCGCGCGGGCACTCGATCGAGTTCCGGATCAACGGCGAGGACGCCGGCCGCAACTTCCTGCCGGCCCCGGGCCAGGTCACGAGCCTGACCTGGCCGTCCGGCCCGGGCGTGCGGGTGGACGCGGGCGTCGAGGCCGGCAGCGTGATCGGCGGCAACTTCGACTCCCTGCTGGCCAAGATCATCGTGACCGGCGCCGACCGCACCGAGGCGCTGCAACGCGCCCGCCGCGTGCTCGACGAGACGGTCATCGAGGGCATGGCCACGGTGCTGCCGTTCCACCGCCTGGTCGTGCGCGACCAGGCGTTCGTGAACTTCACCGTGCACACCAACTGGATCGAGACCGAATGGGCGGGCGGCGTCCCCGCCTTCACCCCGGTCCCCGTGCCCGAGCAAGATCAAGAGCGCGAAACCGTCGTGGTCGAGGTCGGCGGCAAGCGCCTGGAAGTGCGCCTCCCGGCCAACCTTTCCGGTACGCGCACAGTCACCCCAGCCCGCCCCCATGCTCGCCGCTCGGGGTCCGGAGCCCAGGCCGCAGGAGCAGGCGGCGCGGCGGCGCTCGCCGCCCCGATGCAGGGCACGATCGTGAAGGTCGCAGCCCAGAACGGCGATACGGTCTCGGAGGGCGACGTGATCGTGGTCGTCGAGGCGATGAAGATGGAACAGCCGTTGCAGGCGCACCGGGCCGGCACGGTGTCGGGCCTGTCCGTCGAGGTCGGCGCCACCGTGACGGCCGGCACGACGATCTGCGAGATCGCCTGACCGGCCACCTCCTCATCGGCTCAGCCGGCGGGGTCGCCCGACCTCTCCACCGGCTCAGCCGGCGGGGTCACCCGACCTCTCCATCGGCTGGCTCAGCCGACGGGGTCACGCGACGTCTCCATCGGATCAGCCGGCGAGGTCATGCGACCTCCTCATCCGCCCAACCGCTGGAGCCACGCGACCTTTCCATCGGCTCAGCCGGCGGGGTCACCCGACCTCTCCACCGGCTCAGCCCGCGGGGGTCAGGTGTCGGAGCACGGCTCGGGCTGCTTCGTCGGGCAGTTCCGGCATGTCCGGCAGGGCGCCGCTGAGCCACAGCGTCGCGAAACCGTGCGCGAGCGACCACGCCGCCAGCCCGGTCTCCCGCACGTCCGCGCCGGCCTGACCGTCCGGCAGATCAGCGACCCCCGAGTAGAGCGCGGCGCTCGACCTGTCCCGCGCGGCCAGCAGCGCCGGGTCCTCCGCGTGGTAGAGATCCGGACGCCACATCACCTCGAAGTGCGCCCGATGCGTCGTCGCGAACCGCACGTAGGTGACGCCGAGCTCGAGGAAGCTGCCCGTCGCCGCCCGGGTCTCCCGCAGCGCCGCCGCCAGTAGATCGAAGCCCTCCGCCGCCAGCGCCGTGAGCAGCCCTCGCTTGTCACCGAAGTGATGAGCCGGCGCGGCGTGCGAGACGCCGGCCCGCCGGGCGAGGTCACGCAGGCTCAGCGCCGCCGGACCCTCCTCGGCGATCGATTCAGCAGCGGCGGCCAGCAGCGCACGCCGCAGATCCCCGTGGTGGTAGCTCATGTCACCAGCATAACTTTCCATTGACAAGATGCGAGCGGCCGAGGCATCTTGGCAGTGACAAGTTTGGAGGACATGCGATGGCGCCCCTGTTCACTCTGTTCGCCGGCACGCTGCTGGCCCGCCTGCTCGGCCTGCTCGGCGTGGACGCTCTCGACGGCTGGCTGCCCGCGCTGCGGGTTGGGCTGGCCCTGATGTTCGTGCTGACCGGCCTGGCCCACTTCGGCCTCGGCCGGCGCGCGAGCCTGGTCGCCATGGTCCCGCCGCGCCTGCCCCGGCCGGAGCTGCTGGTCACGGTCACCGGAGTCCTGGAGCTGGCCGGCGCCGCCGGGCTGCTGCTGCCGGCGACCTACCGCCTGGCGGCCGGCTGCCTGGCGCTGCTGATGCTGGTGATGTTCCCGGCCAACGTGTACGCGGCCCGGCACCACGTCGAGCTGGCCGGCAAGGCCGCCACCCCGCTACCGCTGCGCACGGCCTTGCAGGTGGTCTTCGTAGCCGCAGCTCTCACCGTGGCGCTGGCCTGAGCGCCGGGCCACACCGGACCGGGCCGGGTGGGGCCGGGCCACACAGGGTCGGGCCACACAGGGCGGACCACACCCGGGCGGACCACACCCGGACGGGCCGCGCCGGACGGGCCGCGCCGAGGTCCGGAACGAGCCGGGCCAGACCGGGCCGGGCCGGGCCGGGCCAGACCAGACCGAGCCGGGCGCGGCCGGGTCGGGCTGAATCGGGCCGGCGGCGGCGCCGGGTCAGCGGAGACGGGTGATCGTCACCTCGACGGCCTGACCCGTACTGGCCGGCCCCGCATAAACGCCCTTGAGCGGCGGCACATCCCCGTACTCCCGCCCCCGCCCGACCACAACATGGCGCTCCCCCACCGGCACCCCGTTGGTCGGGTCGAAAGCCGTCCACCGGCCCACCCACCACTCCACCCACGCATGACTCTGACCGACCACACTGTCCCCGATCGCCGCCGACGGCTTCGGGTGCAGGTAGCCCGAGACGTATCGAGCCGGCAGCCCCATCTCGCGCAGCAGCCCGACGGTCAGGTGACTGATGTCCTGGCAGACACCTTTTCGCTGCTCCCACGCGTGCAGTGCGTCGCTCTGCACCCCCGTGGCACCGGGCTGATAGGTGACCTCACCGCGCACGAACTCGCAGACGGCCAGCGCGGCAGCATGCGGTGTCCCGTGCGCGGCGCGGATGTCGGCCGCGATCCCGGTCAGCTCGTCGTTCAGGCCGGTGCGTTTGGTGCCCAGCAGCAGCTCGTACCAGCGGTCGACGTTCTCCGGCACTGCCAGCTCGTCCCAGGCCGCGCCTTCGCCCTGCTCGATCAGGTCGCCCGGCGGCAGCGTCTCCACCGTGGACGTCGCCGTGACCGTGAGCGCCTCGTGCTTGGCGTGTACGTCGAAGGCCGTGACCACCGTGCCCCAGTAGTCCTCGTAGCGGTACGTGCGCGCCGGCGGCCAGACCTCGACCCGGGCGTCCAGCACCGCCTGGTGGGTCTCGTTGCGCGGCCACATCCGAGCCTCGTTGTAGGACGACGACACCGGCCCGGCGTAGTCGAACCCGCTGCGGTGCTGGATCTTCAGCCGCCAGCTGTCCACCAGAGGGATGCTCATGCGACCACCGCTCCCCGGACCCAGTTGACCGCCGTCGTCTGCCGGAAGTAGCGCCGCGAGACGGCCTCGTTGACCTGCGAGCATGTCTTCTCCAGGCTGGCCAGCACCGGCCCGAGGTCGTCGATCAGCTCGTCCGCGCCGCGGAACTCCAGGTTGGTGCGGGCCCGGCCGACGATCCGCTGCGCGTCCGTCGCCACGCCGGCCCGGCCGGGGTCCGGCTCCAGGTCGGCGAGGCAGCCCTCGGCGGTGGAGAGGGCGGCGAAGACCGAGCGCGGGAAAAGCCGGTCCAGCAGCAGAAATTCCGCCGCGTGGCGGTCGTCCAGCGATCCCCGGTACGTCCGCAGAAACGTCTCCCAGGCCCCGCTGGACCGCAGCAGCGTCAGCCAGGACGGAATGCTGCCGCCGGCGCGCTCGTGCGTGCGCAGCAGCCGCGCGGTCATGTCGACCCGTTCCACGCTGCGGCCCAGCACCAGGAACAGCCAGCCCTCGTCGCGGCTCATGGTGGCGTCGGTCAGGCCGGTCATCACCGCGCACCGCTCCCGCACCCAGCGGAAGAACGAGTGCACCCCCTGCTGCTCGACCCGGCGGCGAGCGTTGGGCAGGCCGTGCCAGGTCGAGTTGAGGCATTCCCACATCTCCGAGGAGACGGTCTCGCGGGCGCCGCGGGCGTTCTCCCGGGCCGCCGCCAGCGCGCCGACCACCGAACTGGGACTGCGCTCGTCCAGGCCGAGCAGGCCGACCACCCGGGCCGCGGTGAACGGCTCGTCCTCCATCGGCATGCCCATCACGGAGAGCAACGACCGGCAGGCCTGGTCCTCGCTGGTCCACGGGTCGGCCAGGATGCGCTGCAGGTGCACGTCCAGGATCCGGGCGGTGTCCTCGGCGCGCTCGACGTAGCGGCCGATCCAGTAGAGCGACTCGGCGATCCGGCTCAGCATCGCGGCCCTCCCTGCTGTTGTTGCTGCTGTTGCTGCTGCTGGGAGTCGGCGGCGCCGGCGCCCGGGCCGGGCTCGGGGCTGGACGCCGAGGGCAGCGGCGCCGGTTCGGCCGACAGATGCGGCACCTCGAACGGCGACATGTCATCGGCGTCCGCCAGCACCCAGGTGTCCTTGGAACCGCCGCCCTGGCTGGAGTTCACGACCAGGGCCCCCTCGGGCAGCGCCACCCTGGTCAGGCCGCCGGGCAGCACCCAGATCTTCTCGCCGTCGTTGACCGCGAACGGCCGCAGGTCGACGTGCCGGCCGCGCAGCCGGTTGCCGATCAGCGTGGGCACCATCGACAGCTTCACCTCGCGCTGGGCGATCCAGCCCCGCGGATCGGCGACGATCTTGGCGGTGACCTCGGCCAGCTCCGCCGCCGTGGCCTGCGAGCCGATCACGATGCCCGCCCCGCCGGCCCCGTCGACCGGCTTGAGGACCAGCTCACCGACGCGCGGCAGGACCTCCTCGAGCACCCCGGGCTCGTCCAGCCGGTACGTGTCCACGTTGGGCAGCAACGGCTCCTCGTCCAGGTAGTAGCGGATCAGGTCGGGCACGTACGTGTAGAGCAGTTTGTCGTCGGCGACGCCGTTGCCGACCGCGTTGGCGATGGTGACCCGCCCGGCCCGGGCCGCGTTGAGCAGGCCGGCCACGCCGATCACCGAGTCGGCCCGGAAATGCACCGGGTCGAGGAAGTCGTCGTCGATCCGCCGGTAGATGACGTCGACCCGCTGCTCGCCGGCGGTGGTCCGCATGGCCACGTCGTTGCCGACGCACACCAGGTCACGGCCCTCGACGAGCTCGACGCCCATCTCCCGGGCGATCAGGGCGTGCTCGAAGTAGGCGGAGTTGTAGACGCCCGGGCTCAGCACCACCACCGTGGGATCGGTGACGCCGACCGGGGCGGCGGCGCGCAGGGCCCGCAGCAGCATGCTCGGGTACGACTCCACCGGCAGGATCCGGGTGGCGGCGAAGACCTCGGGGAGCACCTGGGCCATCGCCCGGCGGTTCTCCATCACGTAACTGACCCCGGACGGGATCCGTACGTTGTCCTCCAGCACCCGGAAGGCGCCCTGCTCGTCACGGATCAGGTCGACCCCGGCGACGTGGATCCGTACGCCGTTGGGCGGGTTGATCCCGGCCGCCGCCCGCAGGAAGTGCGCGCTGGTCGCGATGATCCGCCGCGGCACCACGCCGTCCGCGAGCACCTGGCCGGCGCCGTACACGTCGGCGAGGAACGCCTCCAGCGCGCGGATCCGCTGCGCGACGCCCAGCTCGACCGTGCGCCACTCGGCGGCCGCGATGATCCGCGGGACGATGTCGAGGGGAAAGGGACGTTCGACGCCCTTGAGCGCGAACGTGATGCCCTGGTCCAGGAAGGCCCGGGCCAGCACCTCGGCACGAACGCCCAGCTCAGCGCTCGACAGCGGCTGCAGCGTGGCGTGCAGGGCCTCGTAGGTCTCGCGAGGCATACCGAGCTCGCCGAACATCTCGTCCCAGCCGGGGCCGAGGCGGTACTCCTCGAAAAGATCCGCCATGGCCTGACCCTACGGGCGACTCGTTGCGCGCGGGTAACAGTGGTCACGCCCACTTCACGGGCGGACTGCGGACGCATGTGGGGCGGGCCGCCGGTACGGGACCTACCGACGGCCCTGGCGCAGCGAGCCCGGCGTGCAGCCGGGCCGGCGCCGCTCGCCCGAGACACCGAGAACGGGGGACCCGGCGTATCGGGGACTGCCCCAAGGCTACGCGTGCCCGGCCCGCACCAGAAGCGGCTATCCGTACCTAGATCGCCAGAGATTGGCAGAAATGCCTCGCGTCACGGACCACACCGGCAACGTCCAGCACGTAGCGTGGCGGGCATCACCCTTAGCCGGGCCTGATCAGGGAGCATCCTGTACTCAGCTCATTCTCAGGGGCGCCCACGGAGAATGCCGTGAGCCCTGGAGCCGCGAGGTGGCCGACCGATGACCGATTTGTTGACCGTGATGGCAACACCGGCATGGGCGTACCTTGCGCTTTTCGGATTCCTCGCCGTCGATGCGATGGTCCCGGTGGTGCCGATCCAGGCCATCATGATCACGTCCGGCGCGCTCACCGTGTACGGCAACCTGAGCCTCCCCCTGGTCATCGCGGTCGGCGCCCTGGGCATGTTCACCGGCGACACGATCGCGTTCGTGCTGGGCCGCACTGCCGGTCACGTCGGCGGCCACTGGCTCAGCGGACGGCTGAGCGCCCTGCGACAACGCTTCGCACCCCGTAACGAGCACGCGGAGAAGCCGGAGTCGAAGACCCGCCGGGCCGCCGAGCGCTTCACCCGCGGCCTGCGCAAGCCCGGCCCGCTGGTGCTGCTGCTCTGCCGGTTCGTCCCCGGCGGCCGGATGGCGGCGGGTTACCACGCCGGCCGCAGCGGCTATCCGATCAAACTCTTCGTGATCTACGACGGCGGGGCGGCGCTGTGCTGGGCCACCTACGGCGGCCTGGTCGGCCACGTCGGCGGCACCGCGATCACCCAGTCGGCCTGGCGGCTGTTCGCGATCGCCGCCTGCGCCGCGCTCATCTTCGGCACCGCGGGCTGGATCCTGGCCCTCTTCGGCGGCCGCAAGGACGCCGGCGAGGAGAGCGACGAGGTGACGGCCGGCGACGAGCAGGCGCAGAGCCCGGCTGACGAGCGGGCCGACGACGAGCAGGCGGGCGTCGAGGACGCGTCGTCGCCGGACCTCCCCGCCCACCTGCGGCGCTGAGACAACGTCCCGGCCGCCGGCTCGGGACGACCGGAACACCGACAGGGACGGCGCCTACTGCAGCTCGTGCAGCATCAGCTGGCGGGCCGCCTCGGCGATCGACCCGGACAGCGACGGGTAGATCGTGATCGTGTGGGCCAGCTGGTCCACCGTCAGGTTGTTCTCGATCGCCATCGTGATCGGCAGGATCAGCTCGCTGGCCTTGGGCGCCACCACCACGCCGCCGACGATCTGGCCGGTGGCCGGGCGGCAGAAGAGCTTCACGAAGCCGTCCTTGAGGCCGGCCATCTTGGCCCGGGCGTTGCCGGTCAGCGGGAGCATCACCTGGCGGGCGGGCACCTTGCCGGCGTCGACGTCGTTCTGCGAGACGCCGACCGTGGCCAGCTCCGGGTCGGTGAAGACGTTGGCCGAGACCGTCCGCAGGCGCAGCGGCGCCACGGCCTCGCCCATGGCGTGCCAGACCGCGATCCGGCCCTGCATGGCGGCCACGCTGGCCAGGGGCAGCACGCCGGTGCAGTCGCCGGCGGCGTAGATACCGGGGACGTTGGTGCGTGACACCCGGTCGACGGTCACGTAACCGCCGTTGGCCACGTCCACGCCGTACTCGCGCAGGCCCAGGTCGGCGGTGTTGGGCACGGCGCCGACGGCCATCAGGGCGTGCGAGCCCTCGACCGTACGGCCGTCGGAAAGCGTGACCAGCACCCCGTCGCCGGTGTTGACCACCGAGTCGGCGCGGGACTGGTTGAGGATGGTCATGCCGCGCTCGCGGAAGACCCGTTCGATGGCCATGGCGGCGTCGGCGTCCTCGTGCGGCATCACCCGCTCGCGGCTGGAGACCAGCGTGACCTGCACGCCCATGGCCAGGTAGGCGCTGGCGAACTCGGCCCCGGTGACACCCGAGCCGATCACCACCAGGTGGCTGGGCAGCTCGTCGAGGTCGTAGACCTGGCGCCAGTCGAGGATGCGCGCGCCGTCGGGCACGGCGGTGGGCAGCACCCGCGGGGTGGCGCCGGTGGCGATCAGCACCGTGGTGGCGTCGACCGCGTATTCGGTGCCGCCCGCGGGGGTAATCAGGACCTGGTGGGTGTGACCCAGCGTGTCCTCGCCCATCCGGGCCCGGCCGGTCACCACGTCCACGCCCGCCTTGATCAGCTTGGCCTGGATGTCGCCGGACTGGGCCAGCGCGAGCCGCTTCACCCGGTCGTTGACCGCCTTGGCGTCGACCGTGACGCCCTCCAGGCCGGCCGAGCGGATGCCGAAGCGCTCGTTGTGCCGGTACCCCGTCACCACCTCCGAGCTGGCGATGAAGGTCTTCGACGGCACGCAGTCGGAGAGCACGCAAGCGCCGCCGGCCCCGTCGGCCTCGACGAGGGTGACGTCCGCGTCGAGTTGTGCGGCGACGAGTGCCGCCTCGTACCCGCCCGGCCCACCGCCGATGATCACGATCCGGCTCACGATAGTCCGACCTCCATTGCAGTGTTTTGTCGCTTTCGTGTCGCAGATGTGCCGACACGCACACCTCGTATTCTCCACCACCGGCCGTCCGGGCTATCGTCATCGCCGTGGGTCACTACGCCGCGTACGGTTCCAACCTCGATCCAGCCCGGATGCGGGCCTACTGCCCGCACTCGCCCATGGTCGGCGTCGGGTGGGTGGAGGGCTGGCGCCTGACGTTCGCCGGCGAGGGCGACATGGGCTGGGAGGGCGCGGTCACCACGATCGTGGAGTCCCCGGGCGACCGGGTCTTCGTCTCGCTCTACGACGTGCACCCGTGGGACGCCGCCCAGCTCGACGAGGTCGAGGGGGTGACCGCGGGTGCGTACCAGAAGCTCACCGTGCGTGTCTCCACGCTCGAGGGCGAGTTCAGCGCCTGGGTCTACGTCTTCGACGGCTACGAGGGCGGCATGCCGACGGCCTGGTATCTCTCCGAGATCGCCAACGCGGCCGAGAAGGCCGGCGCGCCGGACGACTACGTGGCCGAGCTGCGCCAGCGGCCCACCCGCACCGCCTCGCCCGAGCTGTAGCCCTCAGACCGTCCGCTCGTAGATGTTGGCCTCGTAGAGCGGCCGCATCCCGACCGCGCGGTAGAGCCGCGCGGCCTCGGTCGGATTGGCCAGGTCAACCCCCAGGCCGGCCGTCGTGCGTCCCTTGGCCGCATAGGCCGCGAAAGCCCGGTGCAGCAGAGCCGCACCCACACCCCGACGACGGTACGGCCGCAGCACCGCCAGCGACCGCACCCAGCCGCCGTTGTCCTCGGCGCTGGAATCGGACGACTGGAGCACCCCGGCCCACTCACCGTCGACCTCCCCGACGAACCACTCGTCCCAGGCGACGCTCGCCTCGCCGGCCACCTGCTGCCGCCAGGTGTCGTAGCCGGTGGCGTCGTGGTCGCTGTCCCGGAACGCCTCCTCGATGGTGGCGTGGAACCGGCGCAGCTCGGCCTCGTCGTCGTGGCGCAGCGGCCGGACGGTGACACCGGGCGCCGGCTGCGGGACGGTGACCGGGCCGTCCAGCGCCATGGTCATCCGCGCGTGCTGCTTGACGAAGGCGAAACCGGCGTCGGTGAGCGCCGAGATCCACGGCTGCTCGGTCGGGACCGCGCCGGCCCGGACCGCGTACGGGTCGTGCCCGAACTCCCGGCCCCGCTCGGTGACCCGGTCGAGCAGCCGGTCGAGCAGCGGGCGCAGGGCGGGCACCCCACGCTCGGGCCACACGTAGACCTCGATGAACTCGCGCGCGCCACCCGAGGGGTTGTCCGGATACGCCCAGCCGACGATCTCACCGGCGGCGTCCAGCGCCACCCAGCAGTCCCGGGCCGGATCGGTGTGCGGCATGGTCAGCGCCGCGCGCACCTCCTCGGCGGTGTAGTCGGGCTCACCGACCGCGGCGATGTCGCTCGCGTGGGTCAGCCGGAGCAGCTCCGGCACGTCGTCCAGGGTCGGCCGGCGGGTACGCCAGCCCTCGGGCAGTTCCGTCACCCGGAAATCTGAGCACAGCGACGCGGCCGCACCAACCGTTTTTCAGCGGCTCAGCCGGTGCGACAGCGAGGTCAGCAGGCCGATCAGCTCGATCCGCTCGGCCCGGTCGAGGCGCGCGTACGCCTGCCCGGCCAGCGAGTCGGCCACCGACTCGGCCCACATGAGCCGCCGCACGATCGGCCCCGGCGACGGATACGGCGGCTGCCAGCCGAACGCCACCGCGTCCGTCTCACCGTCCGGGCCCGCGATGATCGCCTCCAGCGGGGTGAGCCCGCTGGCCCGGACCGCCACCACGTGCACGCCCAGCCGGTGCTCCTGCAGCAGGTGCAGCATCACCGCGGCCTGGGCACCCGCCGAGGCGTCCGGCACGGGCATCGCCCGCCACGCCGCGAACAGGGTCAGACCCGCGGCGTCCACCGCCTCCACGACCCGCTTGGCCAGCTCCAGCAGCCTGGTCAGCCGCGGGAAGCCACCGAGCTCGTCCACCCCCCACCGGCACAGCTCGTGCAGGTGCCAGGTCGCCACCTCCACCGGTGGCGTCGTCTTGGCCGCGGCCTCCCAGCCGTCGGTCACCGCCTCGGGGGCGATGAAGCCGATCGCCGCGGCGACCGTCTCCGGGCGTACGTCGCCGAGCGCGCCGGCCCGGGCCGACACGTGGTACGCCCACCCGGACAACCCCATCAACCGCGCACGGCGCAGCGTCTGCGGGGACTCGGCGAACGCCCCGACGAGGTTGGCGAGTCCCGGCTTGGCGTTGGCGGCTGCCTGTTCGGGGGTCACCTGAGCGATTCTGCTCCCCCTGACCGGTTCGTGAAAATGGCCTACTGATCCGGTTCATCCGCGTCGAGATCCTCCAGGGCCGCCTCGACGTCCCCGACCTCACGCCGCGCGGCCGACGCGTCCCGTTCCGCCGAGCGCCGCGCCAGCTTGCGCCGGGACACCTCGGCCTGCGCCACGATCCGCTGTCGTTCCAGCTCAGCGAGCTGTTCCTCGATCTCGTCGACGGCGTGGGCGGCCTCCTGCTCGGCCGCTTCGGCGCGTTCCAGGCGGGTCCGGGTCTTGGCCTCGGCGGCCCGGGCGGTGGTCAGCCGGCGTTTGAGTTCGCGCCGCCGTTCCGCTCGTTCCTGCCGGGCTTTCTCGGCCGCGCGGCGTTTACGCTCCTCCAGCGCCGTGGGCCGGGCGGTCCGCTCGGGCTCCGCGGCGACAGCGAACGGGTTCGGCGGCGCCTCCACGTCCTCGTCCTCGTCCTCGTCGTCGTCCTCGTCCAGCTCGTCCGGCTCGTCGGCGGTGACCAGGCGCAACCGCGGGCGCGGCACCTCACCGAAGCCGGCGTACGTGGCCGCCTTGACCAGCCGTCCACTGCGTACCTGCTCGGCGATGTCCGGCTCGGCCAGGGCCGCGGTCAGCGTCGCCTCGACCTCGGCCATCGGCAACTTCACCGTACGCAGCCCCGGGTCGTCCTCCACGGCGAGCTTCTGCGCGGCGTTGACCAGTGCGGACACCACCTGCCGGCGTTGCGTGGAGAGCTCGCGCAACTGCTCGCCCTGCAGGCTGCGCTGGGCCGAGCGCAGTGCGGTGGAAAGCTCCACCAGCTCGTCGATCAGCTCCGGGCGGCGCAGGGCGAGCAGGTTGACCAGCCAGGCCGCCACGGTCGGCTTGCGCAGTGCGGCCAGCCGCTTGGCGGTCTCCTTGTCGCCGGCCCGCTTCGCCTCGTCGATCGCGGCGGCCCGGCCCGCGACGAAACCCTCCGGCGGCGCCTCGTAGAGCGCCCGGATCACGTCCTCGGTGCTGGTCGGCACGTCAGTCCAGCGTCGTGCCGGGCGCGACGCGGGCGTACCGGGTGCCGCCGAGGCGTTCGAGGTGGCCGTCGGAGACCTGGGCGCCGGTCTCGGTGAGCAGAAAGTCGTGCAGCGCGAACGCCCGGCCCGGCTTGACCGCGCGGACGAACTCGATCGCCTCGCTGAGCTTGAGCCAGGGGGCGTTGAGCGGCACGAACAGCGTGTCGACGTGCTCGTCGGGCGCGGTGAACGAGTCGCCGGGGGTGTAGACCGAGCCGGAGTCGTCGGCGATCAGGAAGCCCAGGTTTGCGATCCGGGGGATCTCGGGGTGGATCACGGCGTGCTGCCCGCCGTACGCCCGCACGGTGAAGCCCGCCGCGGTGAACTCGGTGCCCGCCTCGACCGGGGTGACCACGTCGGCGAAGGCGGTCAGCTTGGGCAGCACGTCGGGGTGCGCGAAGACCCGCAGATCAGGCCGCTGGGCCACGGTGTCGGCGAGCCCGTCGACGTCGAGGTGGTCGAAGTGCTCGTGGGTGATCAGGACAGCGTCGGCGCCGGTCAGCGCCGACCGTTCGCTGAACGCCCCCGGGTCGACGACCAGGACGGCGTCGCCACCCTCGAGACGTAGACAGGAATGCGTGAACTTCGTGACGCGCACGTGAGCCCTCCGGTGCCGAATCGTGACCGCTCATGTCGCAGTCTGCCGGAACCGGCTCCCGCGCGCCGCACGTCCCAGGGGGCAGACCTCAACGGGGAACGGAGTATCCATGCGTGCTCGACGAAGGATCACCGCGGCGCTCAGCGCTGCCGGACTGGCCGTGACGTTGGCTCTCGCCGGCTGCAGCGGCGACGGCGCGGACAACAGCGCCTCGTCAGCGGGCAGTGCACCCCAGCTCGGCGAGCCGGCACCGGCCGAGCCTCCCGCCAAGGGTGAAGCGGACACCGCCGAGCGCGGCAAGGATCAGGCGGCCCAGGCACCCGACCTGCGCGTGGACCAGCGCTCGATCGTCTACACCGGCGCCATCACAGTCCGCGTCGAGGACGTGAACATCGCCGCCGCCCGCGCCGCCGGCATCGCGACCGGGGCCGGCGGCTTCATCAGCGGCGACAAACGCAACAGCGGCTCCGGCTCGCAGGACGCCACCCTCGAGCTGCGCGTACCGGCCGAGAAGTTCAACCCCGTGGTGGACCAGCTGGCCGGGCTGGGCAAGGAGGAAC
Source organism: Actinoplanes sp. NPDC048791 (assembly GCF_040650095.1). Taxonomy (NCBI): domain Bacteria; kingdom Bacillati; phylum Actinomycetota; class Actinomycetes; order Micromonosporales; family Micromonosporaceae; genus Actinoplanes; species Actinoplanes sp. NPDC048791. The sequence goes on from NZ_JBEZGQ010000026.1 coordinate 21,504, forward strand.
AGCGCGGCATCAACACCGAGGACGTCACCGAGCAGACCATCGACCTGGACGCCCGGATCGCCACCCAGCAGGCCCGGGTGGACAGCGGCCGCAAACTGCTGGCCCAGGCCAAGTCGCTCAACGACCTGGTGATGCTGGAACGGGAAGTGGCGACCCGCGAGGCGGACCTGGCCTCCCTGCAGGCGAAGAAGCGCCGCCTGGCCGACCTGACCGCACTGTCGACGATCACGGTGGTCCTGCTCGACCCCGACGCCGTGGCAGTCGAGGAGGAAGAGGGCGCGCCCGGCTTCCTGGCCGGTCTGGAGAACGGCTGGAAGGGCCTGCTGGCGTCGCTGGGGGTCGTCCTGACCGTGCTGGGCTGGCTGCTGCCCTGGCTGATCGTGCTGGCCCTGCCGGCCTGGGGGATCATCTGGCTCTACCGCCGCAACCGCGCCCGCCGCCCGGCCCGCACCCCGCTCGCCCCACACGCCATGCCGGCCTACGCGATGGCCGGCCCGGCCCCGACCTACCCACCCC
>NZ_JBEZGQ010000027.1:0-21738 GCF_040650095.1 Actinoplanes sp. NPDC048791
GGCCGCCGGGCCGGCGGCGGTGGCGGTCACGGCGGCGACCACGCCGGCGATCGCAACGGCGCGAGTGGTGTGCCTCATGGGGAGGCTCCCTTCAAGGGTGACTTTCGGACGCACTGTTGGTGTCCGGCACCGCCGGGAGCCTTACGTCGCGTAAGCGATCGGTAAGAACCTCACTCCGCGATCAGGGCGAGCAGACCCTCGAAGTCCGTGGAGCACGGCCCGCACGCCCGCAGGTGGGCGGCGACCCCCGGATAGCGGCGCGCGGCCTCCGCCGGATCGGCGACATGCAGCTCCGCGTACGCGTGCAGGACCTCCATGGCCCCGCCGCAACCGACGTCACGAGGATCAGTGCGCAGAAACGCGTCGAGGTCGATGTGAGCGCTCACGCGTCCTCCCGGAGATGCCCCTTGGCCACGAGCGCGGCCCGCAGTTTGCGCCGCGCGTCGAAGAGGGCCTTGTAGATGGCATTGCGATTGGTCCGCAGCTCCACGCACAAGGCGTCCAGCGGGACGCCGTTGAGCACGATCGCGGTGAAGATGTGCCGCTGGTGGCCGGTCAGCTCGTGTTCCACCGCGTGCCGCAGGGCCTCCAGCAGCTCACGCCACTCGGCCTCGCGCTCGGGCGAGAAGCCGAACCGGGCGGGCAACCGTTCCCAGTCGGACTCCTGCAGCGCCACGGCCGGCTGCCGTTTCCAGAAATGCCGGCCGACCTTGGCGGACACCTCGAACACCACGAACTTGTAGGCCCAGGTGGTGAAGCGGCTGTCACCCCGGAAATCCGCCAGCTTCCCGAGTACGGCCAGCATCGCATCGGCGGCGGCCTGGTGGACGAGGTCGTCGAGTTCGACCCCGCCGATGGCCACCTGCGCCGACCTGCGGTTGACCTCGGCCCGGGCGGCCCGCAGCAGCAGCTCGTGCAGCCGGGCGTGGGCGTCGTCCCGGGCGGGACCGCCGGCCCGCAGGTCGGCGAGCCACCGCTCGGACGTGTCGTCGAGATCCACGAGGCCAAGGCTACGACGAGCTCGTCGCCCGGCCCCGGGCAGCGGGAAGCGGGGCACCGCGGCCGGCCCGGAATTGTTAGCGTGCAGCCCATGGCCGATGAGGTGCGTGCCGATCCCGACGCGATCGTCCGGTTGGCGAAGGCCACCCTGGCGGGCGCCGACGCGATGACCGACGGCTGGTCGGCGGCCCAGGGCGGGGTCACGCCGCCGGGTGCCGCGTTCGGCAACGCGCTCGCCGGGCCCGCCTTCGCCGCGTCGGCCGCCGGGGCCGAGGCGGCCATGGACGCCACGTGGCGCCGCATCACCGGTGTCTACGAGGGTGACGTCGACCGGCTCTACCGGGTGGCGTTCGCCAACCAGCAGGCCGACTCCGAGGCCGCCGAACGGCAGCGCCGGGCGAGCGGTGGACGGCAGCCGATCTGATGACGTCTCCGCAGATCCCGCCGCCCGACCCGGTGACCGTCGACAACGTCTGGGAGCTCGAGGCCGACCCCGGAGCCCTGGACCGCGCCGCCGAGCAATGGCGTGCGTTCGCCCGGGCCGCCTCTGCCGGACGAGACTCGGTCGACGACGCGGCCGCACCGCTGCGGGGCGAGGCCTGGTCCGGCGACGCCGCGGACACGTACCACGACCACCGGGAGAAGCTCGGCCGCGCCGTGGACGAGGTGGTGGAGGCGGCCGGCAGCTTCGCGGTGGCGCTCGGCAACGTCTCGGGCCTGCTCCGGACAGCCCAGAGCGCCCTGGCCGATGCGCTGGCCCGGGCCACGGCGGCCGTGTCGGCCACAGTGACCAGCGTCAGTGTCACGTTCCGGCCGCGCACCGTCGAGGAGTTCGCGCCGATCAACACGGCCATCGCCGAGGCCCAGCGGATCCGCGCCGACCTCGACAGCGACCTCGTCGTGCAGAACGGCAAGCTCGACACCGCCCGCCAGGAGGTGCAGAGCCTGGCCGGCGCGTGGGAGACCATCGCCGCCGGCCGGGACGACGGCTGGACCCTGCCACCCGAGGCGCGCGCCACCAGCTGGATCTATGACGGCGAGTCCGTGGTCCTCAACACCGGGCCCGGCAACGACTCCGTCCAGGTGCGGGTCGATCCGCGTACGGGTGAGCAGATCGTCACCGTGAACGGCGTCAGCACCACCTTCCCGCCGAACTACCAGCTCACCATCCGGGCCGGGGAGGGCAACGACACTGTGGACGTCGCCCCCGGGACCCGGGTCCGGTTGACCCTGCTCGGCGGCGAGGGCGACGACGTGCTCAAGGGCGGCGACGGCAACGACCGCATCCTGGGCCTCGACGGCCGCGACCACATCGAGGGCCGCGGCGGCGACGACCGCCTCACCACCGGCGCGAGCCGCGAGCGGCTGCCCCACGAGACCGGTCCCGAGTGGAACGGCGTCGAGATCGTCGAGCACGTGCACGGCGGCGACGGCAACGACCGCATCTACGGTGGCCTCGGCCGTGACAACATGACCGGCGGCGCCGGCGACGACCTGCTGGAGGGCGGCGGCAGCGACGACACCCTCGACGGCCAGGACGGCGCGGACACCGTCCGCGGCAATGCCGGCACCGACAACCTGTACGGGCGAGGCGGAACGGACACCCTCGACGGCGGCGACGGGCGCGACTACCTCGACGGCGGCGACGGCGACGATCGCCTGCGCGGCGGCCTGGGCGACGACACCGCGTACGGCCTGGGCGGCAACGACTCGGTCGACGGCGGTGCGGGCCAGGACTACCTGGAGGGCGGGGCCGGCAACGACGAGCTGACCGGCGGCGCGGGCAACGACATGATCTCCGGTGGCCGCGGCGACGACGTCCTGCGCGGTGGCACCGGCGACGACAAGTTCTACTCCGGCTGGGGCCGCGACACGGTCGTCGCGGGAGCGGGCAACGACCAGGTGTTCGGCCAGAACGACGACACCGTCAGCGGGGCCGAGCGGGTGGTCAACGTGGAGGTCTCCGACGACGTCGACTTCATCAAGGTGACCGGCTCGCCGGACTTCGTGGCCCGGGTCGAGGCCGACCTGGACCTGCTGCGGGCTTCACCGACCGGTCAGCAGATGCTGGCCAACCTGCAGAAGGCCAGCGACGACAGCGCCAACTGGTTCTACGACGGCAACGGCCTGACGATCTCCGAGCTCACCGAGGAGAACGGCAAGGCGCCGTGGCCGGACGACAACCTGCTGTTCGGCGAGAAGTGGGCCATCGAATACAACCCGTCGTTCGACACCGTGCACGACAGCCCGCCGGTGACCGTCCTCTACCACGAGATGGCCCACGTCTACGACTACGCCAACGACACTCTGGACGAGGACACGTACCAGGGCCCGGCCAACCAGGGCGTCCCCAACTACGAACGGGTGGCGGCGGGCCTGCCCATCGACCACGACGACGACCCGTCCACCCCGGAACAGATCGACCCCGACCACCCGCTGCAGTTCACGGAGAACGGCCTCCGCGAGGAACTGGGCGCGCCCCGGCGGCCGTCGTACTGACATGCGCCTTCGCTCTCGCGTCGCCTCTGCCGTGCTCGCCGCTGCCGTCCTGCTGGGCGCAGCCGCCTGCACCGAAGAAGCTCCCACGCTGCCCGACCGCCCCGGCCCCACGGTGGCGGCCACCCTCACCACGACCTTGGCCCGCACCCCGACGGCGCTGACCTGGACGTACACGCTGCGCAACGACGAGCCGGCCGAGATCGCCGTCTTCAACGGCAGCTCCGCCGACACGGACGGCGGCGTGTCGAACTCGCCCGGCGCCTGGGTCGTGCCCCGCGACGAGGACACGATCGAGGTGTCGCAGCGGCTCTTCGCGCAGCCGCCGAAGGTGGGGCTGGCCCGGCCGTACACCCAGTTCGGGACGGTGCTTCCGGCCGGGGCTGAGCTGACCGGGTCGGTCACGGTGCGGCTGCCGCTCAAGGTCGCTCATCCGTACGGGTTCGCCTTCAAGCCCGCGTTGCAGCTCCCGGAGGATGCGAAGAAGGTCGTCTTCTGCGTCGGTGTGGCGCGGGCGAAGGATTTTCCGCCGACGCCGTTCGAGACGTCCGCCAGCCCGCAGCCCTCCCTCTACGCCTCCCCCGACGGCTCGGCGCCGGCGGGGGCCCGCAAGGCCCGGTACGTGCACGCGGGCGGGGACCGTCAGCACCTGGCCTGCGCACCACCCGAAGACCTGCCCTGACCGCTGTCACCCTGCTCATCGGCACGTACCTCCCGATGTATCGCCCTGAGTGACAATGATCGATGTGGTGGAGCCCAGGATGACCTTCCGGGTCCCCGGCGGATGTGTCTTCGTGCCGCTGGCGATCGCCGGCGCGGTGGTCGTCGGCGCCCTCGGGGGTCCGTGGTGGCTTCCGCTGTGCTGCCTGGCCTTCGTCGTCCTGCCCGGTGGGCTGGCCATCGCAGCGACGGGCGTGCTGGTCTACCTCACCTGGTGGACCTGGTGGATGGCGCTTCCCCCGGTCCTTCTCATCGCCAGGTTCGAGTTCGAGCTGTGGGCCCGGCGGTTCATGCACCGGCCGTCCGTCGCGAGCGCCCTGCTGCTTCAGCAGCACGCCGCATACGGCGAGCTGGCGGTACTGGAGGAAGGCATCCGGCTGAGTCGGCGCGCGGTAGCCGATGCGCGGCCCGGCTCTCCCGAGGTCGGTTTTCTCCAGGTACGACTGGCCAATGCCCTCGCCGCGTTGTTCTTGAGGACCCGGGAAGACGCTCTGATCGACGAGGCCACCGAGCTGACGCGTGGCGTTGTCGCCGGATGTCCACCCGGCGATCCGAAGCGGGCGGACCTTCTCGGGGCCTGGGGCACGATGTTGTGGGCGGCAGCCGAACACGGCGGCCGGCCGGATCTTGCCGACGAGGCGGTCACGATTTTGCGCGAGGCGGCTGCGCTGGGCGGGGAGCTGCACGAGCTCTGTGCCGCGCTGGTGACGTCGTTCACCGTGCACCAGCGGCCCGAGGATCTGGCCGCGGCGATCCGAGTGGGCCGGGAAGCCGTCGCCCGCTCGCCCGGGTCCCACCCCGAGCGCGGGATGGCTCAGTTTCATCTGGGCCGGGCCTTGGCGGCGCGATACGACCATGACGGCGACCGCGTCGCGCTGGCTGAGTCCTGTGCCGCCTATGCCGAGGCCGCCAGCATGCAGTCCAGGTCGGGGCACCTCGAAGTTGTGTGCGCGCAGAGAGCCGCCGAGATGTACATCCGCGCCGGTGACAGCGGCGCCGCCTTGGCGATGGCGGAGTCGGCGGTACGGAAACTCCCGGGGATCACGCCGTGGCACCTGGGCTTCGATGACCGCGTCAACCGTTCCGTCAAGGTGGTGGATCTGGCCTCGACGGTGGCGGAGGCCGCGATCCTCGCGGGCACGCCCGGCCGGGCCCTGGAACTGATGGAGCAGGTGCGGAGCGTCGCCATGGGCAAGGAGCTCGCCCGGCGCGACGATCGCGCCGGGACGATCGGGAAGCTCGGCGAACAAGCGACCCGGGGGCCGATCGTCTGCGTCGTCGCCCATCGCGACCATGGCAGCGCGCTGATTCTCACCGGCGATCCCGGCGAGCCGGTCGTCGTGGACCTGCCGCTGTTCACCCGGGAGGCGGTCGACCAGCGGGTCACGGCCCTGCAGCAGGCCCGGCAGGTCGCCACGGAGCCGGGCGCGGTCGCCGGGCGGCAGCAGGCTCAGCGCGACGTCCTGGCGATCCTCGCGTGGCTGTGGGACGCCGCGGCGGCACCGGTCCTCGACGCCCTCGGCCACACCGGTCTGCCGGGCGGCGGCCGGCCGTGGCCGAGGATCTGGTGGTGCCCGGTCGGCCTCTGTGCGCTGCTGCCGCTGCACGCCGCGGGCCGCCATGCCGACGGCGGGCACGACACCGTGCTGGACCGGGTGATCTCCTCCTACACAGCCACCATCCGTGCGCTCGCTCACTCCGACCGCGCCCGGTCCCGGCCCCGTCAAGCGCCGTCCGTCCTGGTCGTGTCCGTCCCCGACGCCCCCGGCGCCCCGCCGCTGCCCGGTGCCGCGGCCGAAACCCGCCTGCTGGAGAGGCTGCTGCCGGCCGCGACGATCCTGCGCTCACCCGGCCACGCCACCGTCATCGAGGCTCTGCCGCACCACGAGATCACGCACTTCGCCTGCCACGGAGTCGCCGACCTGCTCACTTCCACCGAGAACCGCCTGCTGCTGCACGATCACCTCGAACGGCCGCTGACAGTGACCGCCATCAGCGGCCTGCGTCTCGACCACGGCGAGCTCGCCTACCTGTCCGCGTGCAGCGTCACCCACACCACGGCGTTCCATGCCGATGAGACGACGCATCTGACGGCCGCCTTCCAGCTCGCCGGATATCGGGCCGTGGTCGGCACCCTGTGGCCGGTCAACGACCACGCCGCCGCGCTGATCACCGAGGACTTCTACCGCGGCCTCCTCGGGCCGGGCACCTCCGACCCGGATCCCAGCACCGCTGCGACGGCGTTGCATCACGCCGTTCGGGCCCACCGCGCTCGTCATCCGGCCCTGCCGACGCAATGGGCCGCACACGTCCACCACGGCCTGTGACCCGCCCTGACCGGTTCTCAGCTGCGGTGCCGGTGGGCGCTCAGTCCGTCGAGGATCAGGGTCAGCATGGGTTGTGTCCGGTCCGGTGCGGCCCGCCAGAGGGCGCCGGTCAGCTGGAGGAAGTCGCCCGGCTCGGCGTCGGCGCGGATCGAGCCGTCGTTCTTGCCCGCGTCGAGCAGCCGGGTGATGGCCTCGATGACCGGGCCGTAGGTCTGTTCGGAGATCGTCTTGTGGGCCATCGGGCTGAGCGCGTCGCCGAGGCCGTGCTTCTTGCGCATGGCGTCGACCAGGTCGGTGGTCCAGCGCCGCAGTGCCTCCGGCGGCGCCAGCGTGGCCAGCAGGTCCGCCACCGAGCCGGTGAGCCGGTCGACCTCGTCCTGATAGATGGCCAGGACCAGCGCCTCGCGTGACGGGTAGTTGCGGTAGAGGGTGCCCGGGCCCACCCCGGCCAGCTGGGCGATCTGGTTCATCGAGGTGTCACCGTCCTCGGCGAAAGCCTGGCGTGCGGCCGCCAGGATGCGGGCTCTGTTCGCGCGAGCGTCGGACCGGACCATGCCACCCTCTTGGCTAAATGGAGAGGTCTCCAGTACGTTAGTGGAGACCTCTCCACAACGATAGAGGAGCAGCATGCGCTACCTCAAGCTCGGCACCACCGGCCTGGACGTCGCGCCGATCGCCATCGGCGCGATGACCTACGGCGACCCCGGCCGCGGCCACCCGGTCTGGTCGCTGGACGAGGAGACCAGCCGGCCGCTGATCAAGCACGCCCTGGACGCCGGCATCAACTTCTTCGACACCGCCAACCTCTACTCGTACGGCTCCAGCGAGGAGATCCTGGGCCGCGCGCTCCACGACTTCGCCGACCGGGACCAGGTGGTGATCGCCACCAAGTTGCGCCACCCGATGCGGCCGGGGCCCAACGGCAGCGGTCTCTCGCGCAAGGCGATCATGACCGAGGTCGAGCACAGCCTGCGGCGGCTCGGCACCGACTACATCGACCTCTACCAGATTCACCGCAACGACCGGGCGACCCCGTGGGAGGAGACCCTCGAGGCCCTCCACGACCTGGTCAAGGCGGGCAAGGTCCGCTATCTGGGGGCGTCGTCGATGCACGCCTGGGAGTTCGCCAAGGCGCTGAACCTGCAGAAGCAGCACGGCTGGGCCCGGTTCGTCACGATGCAGGACCACTACAACCTGCTGGCCCGCGAGGAGGAGCGCGAGATGATCCCGCTCTGCCTCGACGAGGGCGTCGGCACGATCATCTGGAGCCCGCTGGCCCGCGGCCGGCTGGCACGGGCCTGGGACGACGCGAAGGCCACGGCCCGCGCGGAAACCGACGGCTCGTACGCCGACCTGCTCTACACGCCGGCGCAGGAAGCCGCGAACAAGGCCGTCATCGACGCGGTCGGGGCGATCGCCGCGGAGCGCCGGGTCAGCCGGGCCCAGGTGGCGCTGGCCTGGCTGCACCACCAGCCCGTGGTCACCGCACCGCTGGTCGGCGCCAACACGACCGCCCAGATCGACGAAGCGGTCGCGTCGCTGGATCTCCAGCTGACCGATGCGGAGCTCGCTTCGCTGGAAGGGCCCTACACGCCCCGGCACGACTTCCAGGCCATCTCGGACGAGGCCGAACTGCGCAAGCTCAGGGCCCGCATCCCCGGCTACGTCAACGCCTAGGGGACCGCGGATGTTCGTGGTGCTGTTCGGGGCCACCGGCATGGTGGGGCACGGCGTCCTCACCGCCCTGCTGGAGGATCCCTCGATCGACGGCGTGACGGCGATATCGCGCCGAAGCTCCGGACGCCGTCATCTCAAGCTGCGTGAGGTCATGCACCAGGACTTCACCCGCTACGACGAACTCGACGATGTGTTCGCCGCAGCCGAGGCCACGCTCTTCTGCCTCGGCACTCCCTCGGTAGGGCTGAGCGAGCCGCAGTACAAGCGGATCACGCAGGACTTCGCCGTGGCCGCGGCCACGGCGGCACGGCGCAGCAACCCGGACGGGCTCTTCGTGTACATCTCCGCGAATCGTGCCGACAGCGCCAGCCGCACGATGTGGATCCGGGTGAAGGGCCGGGCCGAAGAAGCGCTGACGGCACTGCACTCCCGCGTCTTCATCCTCCGCCCGGGCTTCATCCGGCCCCGCCGAGGCGCACGCCCGGCCACCCGGGCGCAACGGGTCGTCTACACGATCCTCACGCCGTTCTACCCGCTCATCAAAAGGCTCTATCCGGCCCAGTTCACGACGACGGACGCGATCGGCCGGGCGGTCCTCGCGGTGCTGCGGGCGCCCGGATCCGTGCCGCCCAGGCTGGACAACCCCCTGATCAACGAGATCGCCACGCGAGAGGGGTCGAGAAATGGCTGAGGTTCTGGTGACCGGCGGGTCCGGTTACCTCGGCAGCTGGTGCACCCTGGCTCTGCTCACCGCCGGGTTCTCGGTCCGCACGACGGTGCGTGACCTGGCGCGCGAGCCGCAGGTGCGCGCGCAGTTGCTGATCGGCGGCGTGGATGCCGGGGAGAGCCTCCGGGTCGTTCGTGCCGATCTGCAGGACGACGCGGGCTGGCGTGAGGCGGTGGCCGGCTGCGAGGCGGTGCTGCACGTCGCGTCACCCACCCTGACCCGGGTCCCGCGCACCGACGACGAGATGGTGCGTCCGGCCATCGACGGCACGCTGCGGGTGTTGCGTGCGGCACGGAAGGCGGGCGTCCGGCGCGTGGTCATGACCTCCGCGATCGGCGCGATCGCCTACGGTCACGCACCGCGCGACACCCCGTTCACCGAACAGGACTGGACGAACGTGGACGCCGACATCGCCCCGTACCAGCGGTCGAAGACCCTCGCCGAACGAGCGGCCTGGGACTTCGTGGCCGGGGAGGGTCGCGGGCTCGAGTTGTCCACGGTCAACCCGACCGGGGTGCTCGGCCCGGTGCTGAGCGCGGACTATTCGCCGTCGCTGATCGCGATCGCCCGCATGCTCGACGGATCGATGCCGGCCCTGCTGCCGTTCGCCACCGGCTACGTCGACGTGCGTGATGTGGCTGCGCTGCACCTGCTCGCGATGACCGAGCCGGCCGCCGCGGGGGAACGGTTCATCGCGACCGCCGGGCCCAGTCTGTGGCTGCGTGACGTCGCGGCGGTGCTTCGCGACCGGCTCGGGGAGCGGGCAGCCAAGGTGCCCACCCGGGAGATGCCGCTGTGGGCGGCCCGGGCGCTGTCCCGGGTCAACCCTCAGGTCCGCTCGCTGCGTGCGGCGCTGGGCCGCGATCTGGACGCCACCGCAGAGAGGGCTGAGCGTCTGCTCGGCTGGAAGCCCCGCCCGATCGAGGACACGATCGCCGAGACGGGCGAGAGCCTGCTCGCGCTGGCGAAGTAGGCAGTCGTCCGCTGCCTGGTCCGCATCTTCCGGGCAGCAACCGCTGACGCCGAGGTCATCCGGGCTGGATGAGGTGGGTAGGCAGGACGCGCCCCACAGTGACTTACACGCGCACCCCTGCGCGTCGATCGAGTAGCCGGTCCTGAGCGCGTCGGAGAAGAGGCAGAGGCTTCATGGGAAAGCTCATGAGCAGGATAGAAAAGGCCGCGAAGTCGCCGAAGGCGAAGGAACTCGAGAAGGAGATGATGCGCAAGGCCAAGGACCCGAAGACGCAGGCGAAGCTGTCCAAGGGTTTCCGGAAGCTGAGGTCCAAGCACTGAGACGGATGCTGGATACGCCGTTTCCGGGTCGGGTGTCACGCCGGTCGGAGTCGACGGCGGCACGCGCCGGTGCAGCACCCTCAGGGATGCCGCACCGGCCGCACGCGGACGCGCCGTCGGCGCACCCGGTCACTTCTTCTTGTTCTTCTTGCCCTTCTTGTCCTTCTTCGACTTCTTCGCCATGGCGCAGCCTCCCCTCAACCTGTCATCGGCCGCCGGTCAGCACCCACGCGGGGAACGCATGGCCGGGGAGGTGCTGCGGTGGCCGTGCATCGAACGATGCGGGAAATCTCGTCCTCGTCCCTCATCCCTGATGGATGGACGCTATTCGCGCACGGTGGAAACGCGGCCGGCGAGCCCGATCCGGTGGGCGAGCGGCGCGGCCTCGGACGCCTGGAGCGACCGGTAGATCTCCAGGGCCGACCGCCAGTCCGCCATGGCCTGCTCGTCCCGGCCCTGCCCGGCCCGGATGTCGCCGATCGTCTCCAATGTCCGCGCGCGCCAGATGGGTATGTCGAGTTCGGTCCAGATCCGCAGGGCGCGGGTCAGCCCGTCGAGACCGGCGGCCGGATCGCCGGTGCTGCGGTGCAGGGTGCCGATGGCCCGCCAGGCCAGCGCGAGGCCGAACCGTTCGCCGATCTCCTCGCAGAGCGCACGCGAGGCGTCGAGCAAGGTGCCGGCGACGTCGGTGTCGCCCTGTTCGGCCCGCAACTCGCCGAGGTAACACAGGGCGTACGCCTCGGTGGGCCGGTGCCCGACACTGCGGCTCAGTTCGAGGCTGCGCAGCAGGATGGCATCCGCCTTCGCGGTTCGGCCGGCCAGCCTGAACACCACGCCGAGGCTGCAGGCCACCAGCGCCTCGGTGAGCCGGTCGCCGAGATCCTCGAGCAGGGTGAGCGCGTGCTCGTAGCTGGCCGCGGCCGCGTCCAGGCGGCCCTGCTCGCGGTGGATCGCACCCAGGCCGTGCTGCGCGCCGGCGATGCCGATCCGGTCATCGTGCTCGACGAACGTGGCCAGCGCGGTGTCGAGGCTCCGGCGGGCCTCGTCGATCTGGCCGACCATGCGTTGCGCCACGCCGGCGCTGCGCAGGACGTGGGCCTCGGCCAGCCGGTCGCCGACCCGGGCGAGGATGTCCCGGGCCTGGGCGAAACACTCGAGCGCCTTGTCGTACTCGTCCTTGTTGGCATGCAGCTCCCCGAGCCGGTGCAGGATGAGTGCCTGCCCCGCTGCGGCGCCGTCGCGGCGGGCGGCGGTCAGGGCCGTACGGTGCGTGTTGTGCCAGTCGTCGTTGTGACTGCGGTTCTCGAAGAAGCCGGTCAGCCGGCTGGCCAGATCCCAGCTGAGGCCGTCCGCGCCCTCGTGGTGCGCCTGTTGCACGGCGGCCACCAGGGCGGTGCGTTCGGCTTCGAACCAGGTGAGCGGGTCGGTGACCTGTCCGGAATCGGGAACGTGGCTGTCGTCGAGATCCCGCGTAGCCGCCGGCTCGCTGAACGCCGGTCGTGGCAGCCGGTGACCGAGCATGCGATCGGCCTTGCGGGCCCGGACGTACCAACCGGTGAGGGCGCGCAGCAGTGTCGTGCGTAGCTCCTCGTCACCGCCCGGCGCGCCGGCCTGCTCTCGTGCGTAGATCCGGACCAGGTCGTGCAGACGGTAGCGGCGCTGACCCAGCGGGTCCGGGGCGGTGACGTCGACCAGGTTGGTGTCGACAAGTTCGTCGACGGCGTCCTCGGCGGACTCGGGCGCGACGTCGAGCATCTCGGCGCAGGCCCAGCCCGGCACTTCGGGTGCCTGCAGCGCGCCGAGGCAACGGAACAGCAGGGCCGCCGGCCGGCTCAGCCTGCGGAAGGACAGCTCCAGGCTGGCCCGTACCTCCAGATCCTCGAGCCGCAGCTCGTTGAGCCGCCGTCGGTCGTCGGCGAGGCGGTCGGCGAGCCACCGCAGTGACCGGTGCGGGAGTCGCGCCAGCCGCCCGCCCGCGATCCGGATGGCGAGCGGGAGCGCCCCGCACAACCGGATGATCTCGTCAGCTGCGCCGGGCTCGGCGGCGACCCGCTGCGCCCCCACGAGGAGCCGGAGCAGGTCGAGACCGACCGCATGGTCGAGCACGTCGAGCCGGACGCACCGGGCGCTGAGCCCGGTGAGCTGGCGACGCCCGGTCGCCAGGACGGCGCAGGACGGGCTTCCGGGCAGCAACCGCCGTACCTGTCCCTCCCCGGCGGCGTTGTCGAGGACGATCAGCATCCGTCGCTGCGCCAGCTCGCCGCGGTAGAGCTCGGCGCGCTCGTCGAGGCGTTGCGGTACGGAGGATCCGTCCATGCCCAGCGCCCGGAGAAACCGGGCCAGCACCTCGGCCGGGTCGACCGGCTCGGCCTCGTTACCGTGCAGGTCGACATAGAGCTGACCGTCGGGGAACGTCGCGCTCAGCAGGTGACCGGCGCGGGTGGCCAAGGCCGTCTTGCCGACCCCGGCACGCCCGGTGATCGCCACGATCCGGACCGCTGTCGGCGACCTGTCGACGTCCGAACAGTTCGAGAGGATCAGAGCGAGCTGCTCGTCGCGCCCGGTGAAGTCGGCGACGTCAGGCGGCAGCTGACCCGGGCGGGGGCGCACCTGCGCACCGCCCGCGCCGGTGACGTCGCGGTCTCCGGCGAGCAGGTCCAGATACGCCTGCTGGACCTCGTCGCTGGGGCTGACGCCCAGCTCGTCGGCCAGCCGGGTACGCAGGTGCTCGTACCGGGCCAGCGCCTCCGCCGGACGGTTGCACGCGGCCAGCACGGTGATCAACCGGGCGTGAGCCGGCTCGTCGAGCGGTTCCCGGCGGACGTGGTCCTCCAGCCAGTCGACCGCCAGCCGGCCGCGGCCGGCGGCCGACGCGGCCTCGGCCAGGGCCAGGCCGGCCGCGCGGACTTCCGCACGGACCCGGCGCAGGAGCGGATCGTACGCCGGGAGGCCCGGAAGGTCTGCCAGCACCGGTCCCCGGCACAGTCCCAGGGCGGTCCGCAGCAACTCGCACCGGCTGTCGTCGTCGGCCCGCTCCGCCCGGGCGACCAGATCGCGGAAACACACCAGATCCACCGCCGCCGGTCGGACGTGCAAGCGGTACCCGCCGGGCGAGCGGTTCAGCCGTACCGGCTCACCGGCCGCGCAGGCGGGCAACCCGTCCAGCCACCGCCGCAGCCGGGATATCCCGACATGGACGGACCCCGGCCGTACCCCGTCCGGTGCGTCCGGCCACACCAGGTGCGCGAGCCGGTCCGCGGACAAGAGATCGTCCCCGGCGGCGAGCAGCACCCCGAGCAGACCTCGCAACACCGCGGACTGCGGCAGGGCGATCGGCTTCCCGTCGTCTTCCACTGATAGCGGTCCGAGAACGCCGAACCGCAGACGCCGCTGATCTGTCACCTGGAACCCCCGTCACAAGGTGAGCAACGCCGCCCTGGCCGTCCCGAAAGGACGGACGTTTGCGGTAAGCGATCGGTAAGGCGGCGCGACCGACCATGTGCATTCAAGGGCAATCACGGACCGGTGTGCAGTCCTCAGTCCGCCACCGGACACCGCGACGTCGAAGGAGGAGGAATGTCGAAGATCGATCGGATCGCCACCCATCACCGGGTGCGCTCCCTGGCAGGGATGGGTGACCGGCTGCTCAGCCGCTTCGTCCCCCGGGCCGAGGCACACGCGGCCTGCTGCGGCACCTGCTGCTGCGTCCAGTACCGCTGCAGCGGCGGCTTCATGCAATGCCTGTACACCTGCTACGCCGAGACGTTCGAGGGTTGTTTCGTCTACCGCCAGCAGTGGATCAACCTCCGCGTCTGCTGAAAGGACAGCACATGTACGTCTGGGTAGCCTGCCGCGTCCTGATCGGCGCGGTGTTCCTGGCGGCCGCCGCCGGGAAGCTGCGGAGCCGGTCCGACTTCGCCGGTTACGTGGAGTCGCTGCGGGCTCTGCGGATGCTGCCCACCACCACGTTGTGGCCGGTCGCCGTCGCACTGGCGGCGACCGAGGTGGCGGTGCCGGTGCTGCTGGCCCGGAACGCCACCGCCCGGCCCGGAGCGGTGCTCGCGGTGGCGCTGCTCAGTGTGTTGACGGCCGGCGTCGCCTGGGCGCTGGTCCGCCGGACCGGGGCCGCCTGCCGTTGCTTCGGCGGTGCGGCGATGCCGTTGCGCCGGCGCCACCTGCTGCGCAACGGTCTGCTCCTCGTGGCCGCCGTCGTCGCCGTTCTGAGTCCGAGCGGCCGGCCGGCAGCGCAGCCCGGTGGCATCGCCGTCGCCGTCGCGGCCGGCTTCGTTCTGGCAGCGCTGGCGGTCCGCTTCGACGACCTCGCTGATCTGTTCTCCGGCACAGCGCGGACACCGGACGCTGTGCACCCGTCATCGACCTGAAAGGGATCACCATGCCGTACGTCGTTTCCGCCGTGGTGTTCGTCGGCGCGCTGTCCTGTCTCAATCTCCTTCTCGTTCTCGGCGTGGTGAAACGGCTGCGCGAACACAGTGCTCTGCTGGCCGGTGGTGCCGGGGCCCATGCCGGCGATCTCGACCTGATGCCGGCCGGCGAGCGGGTCGGCGCGTATCGGGCCACGGCCGTCGACGGTGCGCCGGTCACCCGTGACGACACCGCCGGCGAGCAGCTCGTCGCGTTCGTCAAGCCGGGCTGCGCACCCTGCGAGGAGCACATGCCCACGTTCATCGAGCTCGCCGGGAAGGTGACCGGCGGCCGCGAGCAGGTCCTCGCCGTTGTCGTGGGTACGGACGAGGAGGCGGCGCCGCTGCTGGACCGGCTGTCCCCGGTCGCCCGGGTGGTGATCGAACTGCCGGACGGCCCGTTGTGCCGGGCGTTCCAGGTGCACGGGTACCCCTCCTACTTCCTGCTCGACGGCTCCGGGACGGTGCTCGGGGCCGCGTACCGGCCGGGCCAGCTGCCCGTGACGCAGCCCGCATGACGGTGGGTGGCGTCGCGGACAGGCCGGCGACCCGTACGTCCCTGCGCGGCCTGACCGGCACATTCGGCCTGGCGTGGGGGTCGGCCCGCGGGTCCCTGCTGGGATACGTGTCGGCGACGGTCGTCGGTGCGGTGGTGCCGGTGTCCTCCGCCTGGCTTCTCAAACTGGTCCTGGACAGCCTCACCAGGCTGCCGGTCCCCGAAGCGACCGTGCTTCTGCTGGCCATCGGGCTGGCCGTGACCGCGGGGACGGCCGTCACCCTTCCGCTGATCGTCCGGTACCTGCAGGGCCGGTTGAGCCGGCGGGTGGGCCTGCTCGCGCAGGACCGGCTCTACGCGGCGGTCAACCGGCTGCCCGGACTGGAACCGTTCGAGGATCCGCGGTTCCTCGACCGGGTCAGCCTGGCCCAGCAGGCGGGCAGCAGTCCCACCCAGGTGCTGGAGGGCGCGCTGGGGTTGGCCGGCGCGGTCGCGGTGTCGGTGGGGTTCGTGGTGTCCCTGGCGACCGTCAGCCCGTTCATGATGGCCGCTCTGCTCGGCACCAGCGTGCCCGCGCTCGCCGCCCACCTGTGGCTGTCCCGGCGCCAAGGCCGCGCGTACTGGGAGATCAGTCCGCGTCAGCGGCGGGAGATGTTCTACGCCGGCATGCTGACCGACATACGGGCCGCCCGGGAGATCCGCCTCTTCGGCGCGGGTGACTTCCTGCGCGGCCGGATGCGGACCGAACGGCAGGCGGTCGACGCCATCGAGGAGCACCTGGACCGGCGGACCCTGCTGGTCCAGGGCGCGCTCGCGGCGGTGGCCGCGGTCGTCTCCGGTGCGGGCCTGGTGTGGGCAGTCGGCGCCGCGACGAGCGGCCGTCTGACCGCCGGGGACGTCACCATCTTTCTCGCGTCGGTGGCCGGGGTGCAGTCGGCACTGGCGATGGCGATCGCATCGGCTGCCCGCATGCACCAGTCGCTGCTGCTCTTCGAGCATTACCTCGGTGTGCTGCAGCTCGGCGCTGCCGCGCCGGCGGGCGAGCCGGTGGCCGCGGTGCCGGGACTGCGTACCGGCATCGAGCTGCGCGACGTCTGGTTCCGGTACGGCCCGGACCACCCGTGGGTGCTGCGCGGCGTGAGCCTGGTGATCCCGTACGGCCGGACGGTCGCGCTGGTGGGGCGCAACGGCTCCGGCAAGAGCACGCTGGTCAAGCTGCTGTGCCGGTTCTACGACCCGACCCGGGGGTCGGTGCTGTGGGACGGCGTCGATCTGCGCGACCTGCCCCTCGACCTGGTACGGGCCCGGATCAGCGCGGTCTTCCAGGACTTCATGCAGTACGACCTGACGGTGGCGGAGAACGTCGCGTTGGCGGCGGTGGACTCCGCGGAAGATGGGCAGCGCGTGGCCACCGCCGCCGGCCTGGCCGGTGTGCACGATGCGGTCACCCGGCTACCCCGCGGCTACGGCACGACGCTGAGCCGGGTCTTCGCCGCCGCAGACGACGACGCCGACACCGGTGTGACCCTGTCCGGAGGCCAGTGGCAGGGGGTGGCCCTGGCCCGTTCGCTGCTGCGGGAGACCCCGGACCTGTTGATCCTCGACGAGCCCAGTTCCGGCTTGGACGCCGGTGCGGAGTACGACCTGCACGAGCGGCTGGCCCGCCACCGCGCGGGACGGACCACCGTGCTGGTCTCGCACCGGCTCAGCACGGTACGCGACGCGGACCTGATCGCGGTGCTCGCCGGTGGCCGGGTCGTCGAGACCGGTGACCACGGCTCGCTGATCGACTCCGGCGGAATCTACGCTGACCTGTTCACCACGCAGGCGCGCGGCTACGCCGACGGCGACGAGCCACCCGCCCGGCCGGACCGGACGGCGGTGGCGCGATGAATACCCGCGGCGTGGTGGGCGTGGCCGCACTGGTCTGTGCGGCCGCCGGCGTCATGCTCGTCGTCGCGCGGCGGCGGTTGGTCGTGGTGACCGTACGGGGCCGCAGCATGGCGCCGACGGTGGAGGACGGGGACCGGCTGCTGGTCCGGCGGGTCCGCGGCACCGCGGTGCGGCCTGGTCAGATCGTCGTCGTGGAGCATCCCGACGGCGGTGACGGTTCCTACCGTGCCGCTCCGGCGGCCGACCCGGGGGAGCGTCGGGTGTGGATGGTCAAGCGGTGCACCGCGATGGCCGGCGATCCGGTGCCGGCCGACCTGCCCGCCCGGTGCGCCACCGGGGACGGCCGCGTCCCGCCGCGCACCTTCACAGTCGTGAGTGACAACCCCGGCTACCGCAACGATTCTCGCCGGTTCGGCTTCATCGCATGTGACCGCGTCCTCGGCGTGGTCGCGCGGCCGCGCCTCGGCCTTGTGCAGCCGGTGCGGGTCCCGTACAAACGTGCTCATGGCGCCCACTGAGGACGAGATCTCCGCCCAGCTGCAGCCCGATGTGCCGCATGCGGCACGGATCTGGAACTACTGGATGGGCGGCACGGACAACTTCGCCGCCGACCGGGCCGCCGGGGACGCGGTGGCGCAGGTCTACCCCGAGATCGTGCTCATGGCCCAGCATTCCCGTCAGTTCCTCATCCGGGTGGTCCGGCACCTGGCCGCCGAGGCCGGCATCCGGCAGTTCCTCGACATCGGCACGGGACTGCCGACGATGCAGAACACCCACGAGGTCGCCCAGGCGGTCGCGCCCGATTCGCGGGTCGTGTACGTGGACAACGACCCGATGGTGCTGGCGCACGCCCAGGCCCTGATGGGCGGGACCGGCGGCAAGAGCCGCGCCACGCATGTGGACGCCGACTACCACGACCCGGAGCTGATCCTCGCCGAGGCGGCGAAGGTGCTCGACTTCTCCCAGCCGGTCGGTGTGATGTTCATGGGCGTCATGGGTTACGAGCCCCGCCTCGCGGTGGTGTCGTCCATCGTGAACCGGGTGATGGAGGCGACACCGTCGGGAAGCTTCCTGGTGTTGTGGGACGGCACGAACACCACCCCGGCCGTGGTGGAGGGTGCCGCACGGCTGGCCCAGAGCGGCGGGGTGCCGTACGTCCTGCGCAGCCCGGACGAGATCGGCAGCTTGTTCGACGGCCTGGAGATGGTGGAGCCGGGCCTGGTGCAGATCACGGATTGGCGCCCGGACGGGAAGGCCGAGTGGCTGGACGCGTACGGGGCGGTGGCGCGCAAGCCATGACGGCGGCGTACAAGAATGGCCCTGACCAAGAGGAAACCACCTGGTCAGGGCCATAATCAAACTGTGCGCCGCGTAGGACTTGAACCTACAACCCGCGGATTAAGAGTCCGCTGCTCTGCCAGTTGAGCTAGCGGCGCTCGCTGACAACGCAGAAACATTAACACGGGGTTCCCGGGAGCCTGAAATCGGCACCCCCGCATGATCGTCTTGGCGAGTCCCACCGTCGGGATGACCCCCGGCGTTGCGCGGGTAGGGCAGGATGTGCCCGCGGAACGTGGGATCGAGGATCAAGGATGGTCAGCATGCGGCGCTCGCTCGTGGCGGTTGTGGCGTTGGTGGTGGTCACGCCGCTGGCGCTGGCTGCTTGCAGTGGTGATGAGGACAAGCCCACCCCTGCTGCCTGGGTCGGCACCTCGCCGTCCGCTGCCGCTTCCGGTGGGGTGCCCGAGTCCGGTGTCGCCGAGTCCGGCCAGTCCGGCGGCTCCACCGCCGTCTCGCTCACTGTGACTCCGGCCACGGGTAAGAAGGACGTCCCGGTCAGCGCCGAGATCGGTTTCAAGGTCACCGGCGGAAAGGTGACGACCGTCGCACTCAAGGACGCCTCCGGCAAGACGGTGGCCGGGGCGCTGCGCGACGACGGTTCGGCCTGGGTGCCGAGCAAGCCCCTCAAGACCAACAAGAAGTACGACGCCACGGTCACGGCCGTCGACTCCGCCGGTGGCACCAAGACCGCGGCCACCTCCTTCACCACCATGGGCAAGCCGGCCCGCAAGACCGGCACCGGCCTCTATCTCTTCGACGACCGCACCTACGGCGTGGCCATGCCGGTCGTGGTCGAGTTCAACCCGGGCATCAAGAAGAAGGACCGGGCCGCCGTCCAGAAGCGGATGTTCGTCACAACTTCCCCGGAGCAGCCGGGCACCTGGTCGTGGACCGCGAGCGGCACCCAGGCCTACTACCGTGGGCCGAACTACTGGAAGACCGGCACCGAGCTCAAGGTGCGCATCGCCGTCGGTGGTCTGCCGACCGGCGGCGGCCGGTACGGCGACCAGGACCGCGGCGCGACCGCCAAGATCGGCCGCAGCTTCGTCATGAAGGTCGACAACAAGACCAAGAAGATGACCGTGGTCCAGGACGGCAAGACCATCCGTACGATGCCGGTCAGTCTCGGCAAGAAGAGCACTCCCTCGTCGAGCGGCACGATGGTCATCATGGAGAAGAAGGCGGCCACCGTCTTCGACACCACGGCCGAGCTGGGCCCGAACGAGGGCTACCGCACCGAGATCGAGTACGCCCAGCGCATCACCTGGAGCGGCCAGTACGTCCACTCCGCGCCGTGGTCGGTCGGCTCGCAGGGCCGCCGCAACGTGTCGCACGGCTGTGTCAACGTGTCCCCGTCGAACGCCCGCTGGCTTTTCGACAAGACGCTGATCGGTGATCCGATCACCGTTCGGGGTACTGAGGACAAGCTCGACGCCGGTAACGGCTGGACGGCGTGGGACATGAGCTGGAAGGAATTCATCAAGGGCAGCGCCCTGCCGGTGCCGGCCGAACTGGCAGCCCAGGAAGGCGCCTGAAACTTGAAGCGTAAAGTGGGTCCGGTCGCTTGAACCCGCGGCGCGGCGCCACCCTCCGGGCGCCGCGGCACGAAACCGGGATTGGTGGCCCGGCATTCATGGGGGAAGATGGGCGCCGGGACGACAGCGCGGTGAGAGGGATCATGGGACTTCGTGGAGAACGGTCGACGGGTGCGCGAGCGCTCCGGATGACCAGCCGGGCCGGGCGACGGCCGTGGCAGGTCGCCGTGGCGGCTCTGGCGACCGCGACCGTGCTGGTCACCGCCGGTTGCAGCGGTGACAAGGCCGAGACCCCCTCCTGGCAGGGTGGCGGACCGGGCGACGGCACCTCGGCCTCGGGCGCCCCCTCGCCGCAGCCCACGCTCAGCACGGTGGCGGTGACCTCGCCCGCGGCGGACGCCAAGGACGTCGAGGCGATCGCCGAGATCAAATACGACACCGAGGACGCCCAGAACACCTCCGTCGAGGTCAAGGACGCCGACGGTGCCGAGGTCAAGGGCACCCTCGACAAGGACAAGAAGGTCTTCACGCCGGCCAAGGCGCTCGGTTGGGGCAAGACCTACACGGTGACCGTCAACGGCACCCCCTCGGGCGACAAGGGCGGCTCCACCACCAGCACGTTCACGGTGATGAACAAGCCGTCGAAGCTGGTCCGGGTGACGAGCTTCCTCGGCGACGGCAACGTGGTCGGCGTCGGCATGCCGATGATCGTCCGCTTCGGCCGCGCCGTCCCGGAGAAATACCGCGACGACGTCCAGCGCCGCATGATCGTGACGGCGACGCCGGCCCAGGAGGGCATCTGGCACTGGACCAGCCCCACCGAGGTGCATTACCGCCCGAAGACGTACTGGAAGGCCTACACCAAGATCTTCTACAAGGTGCAGCTCGCCGGGGTGCCGATGGGTGACGGCTGGTACGGCCGCTCCGACCTGACCGTGGACCTCAAGGTCGGCCGCTCGTTCGTGATGACGGTCTCCAACAAGACCAAGAAGATGACCGTCAAGCAGGACGGCAAGGTCGTCAAGACCATCCCGGTCAGCCTGGGCAAGAAGACCACCCCGTCCTCCAGCGGCACGATGGTCGTGATCGAGAAGAAGGAACACACCGTCTTCGACACGACCGACGAGCTGCCC
The DNA here is from genome assembly GCF_040650095.1 of Actinoplanes sp. NPDC048791. NCBI lineage: Bacteria > Bacillati > Actinomycetota > Actinomycetes > Micromonosporales > Micromonosporaceae > Actinoplanes > Actinoplanes sp. NPDC048791. The sequence goes on from NZ_JBEZGQ010000027.1 coordinate 21,059, forward strand.
GAGGGCGAGGGCTACCGGACGAAGATCGACTACGCGCAGCGGATCACCTGGAGCGGCCAGTTCATCCACGCCGCGCCGTGGTCCGAGGGCGTGCAGGGCAAGCGCAACGTCTCGCACGGCTGCGTCAACGTCTCGATGGCCATGGGCAAGTGGCTGTTCTCCCGCACGATGCTCGGCGACCCGATCACGGTCAGCGGCACCGAGGAGAAGCTGAAGAACGGCAATGGCTGGACGGACTGGAACATGAGCTGGGAAGACTACAAAAAGGGCAGCGCCATCTGAGCGCGCCTGACAAACCGCGTGACGCGGGCCGGTCGGTTTCCGACCGGCCCGCGTGCCGTTTCCCAGGGGTACGCCCCCAGCGTCCTACCCTGAGCCGATGCCACGATCACTGCCCGCTTTCGCCCGGTCCGTCCTGATCTCCGGCAGCCTGGTCGGGGTGAGCATGATCGCCGCCTGTTCGAGCCCGTCGTCGGAGCCCGCGTCCGCGCCGCCGGCCAAGGCGAGCAGCGCACCGGTCACTGGCGCTTCAGCACTCCCGGTCGACGAGCCGCCCGGCGCGATCGCCTGCGGCAAAGCCGTCCGCGCGGTCCGCGACGCCTCGCTGATGAACCCCGGCGTGGCCGCCGACATCACCGCCGCCTCGGGTACGGCGGACGCCCCGGTCGCCGACGCGGCGC
>NZ_JBEZGQ010000028.1:0-9873 GCF_040650095.1 Actinoplanes sp. NPDC048791
CGGGGCCGGGGGAAGAGCTGGGAGCCGGGGCCGGAAGCCGGGAACTGAGAAGTCGAACCGAAATCGGGTTGAGGCGGTGCGGGCTGACGGCCCGGGTCGGGCCAAAGTCAGAGTGCGCGTATGCCTGTTCCGGGTTAGCCCGGGGCCGGGCTGGGGTCGGGTCGGGGCGCCAGTGGATGGAGTCGTGGCATCGGCCGGCTTGAGGTCAGGGATCGGATCAGGCTGGGACCAAACTCAGATCGCAGTCGGTGGAGCCGGTGACGCGGCCAGCCACCCAGTACCGGCTGCGGGACGAGGTCGAGCCCAATCCGATTGAGGGCCAGGGGCCAGGGCAGGGGTGGGGTGGGCCAGGGGTGGGCGGCCGGGCTGGAGCGCCGCTGCTGCATTCGGGCCGCGGTCGGGGTGCAAAGCCGCGGGCTGCGGTAGAGCTGGCTCGGACTTCTGACCGAGCGCGAAGCGGGGGTAGTGCCGAGCCGGGGACGAGGCTTCGGCAACTGGAGCCGGGGAACGAGCCGGGAACCGCGCCGGCTTGGGCTGCGGTCCGGGTCCGGGTCCGGGTCCGGGCTGGGACTGCGGCCGTTGCAGGGATCGGCGGCTGGTGCGGCGCCGAGGACTCGGTCGAGACTGGGGTCGGGGACGTTGGCCGGGGCGGCGCGTCAACCGGATCACTAGCCGGGATGACGATCACGGCCGGGTGGTGAGAGGCAGGCGTTGATGCCAGAGGGCCGGCTTAAGGCCACGGTTGAGACGCGGCCGTGGTCTGGCGACAGCCGATTGGACCGAGACAACTTCGGGTCCCACGCCAGGGTCGGGGCGGGTTCCTTTGGTCAGAGGCCAAGAGCCACGACCGAGGGCAGGGCAGTGACATCAGCCTGGCCTACACGCTGACCGTGGTGCGCTAGGAAGCTGGCTGGGGCGGTGCTCGAGATTGCTGGGGAAGCGGCTACCCGGGGCGGATACCTGAGCTCCGACTGGCTGGGTCCGCAGTTGGACAGCGCAACCCGCTCCTGCGGACCCGGCCGAGTCAACAGTTCCAACAGGGGCGCCTGTCGTTGGGTAGGTCGCCTTGTGTGGATGCACGCTTCGAGAGCTGCGTCCGTCAGGCCGGTCAGCGTTTGGCCTACCAAAGTCCCGGCCGCCAGTGTGCGCTTGTTCCGCTCCGCGGCCCTGGCGATCTACATCGACGTCCTGGGCGACCAACGGGCTTGTCGCGGCGGTCGACGTTCGTCACGTCGTTGCTGGACTACACCGGCCGCGACGCACTGGCAAACCGATGGCCCGGTGATGACGGCACCTGACCGCTTGCGGCAGACGTCGTGGCTGGGTCAGTGGGACGGGGCGGCCTGCGTCTTGGCGGGGTCGTCTGTTGCGGTTGCTGACTGCGGAGTTGCCGGGTGGCGGTCAGGGTGCGCCGGTGCTTCGGCGGTCTTCGCGTCGTACTGGGACGGGATGGCGGGGGCTGCGCTTGGTTCGGACTGCGTTGCTTGGCCGGCCCCGTCGTCGGTGTTGTTCGGGTCGAGGGTGGGGTTGCTCGTTGTCGGCGGGGCGGGGGTGCTTGCGATTGTGGGCGCTGTGCCCGTACCGGATGCGTCGGTGGATGGGGAGTCGGCGGGGGCGGCCGAAGTCGGTGAGCTTGCGCTTGGGGGTTGGGGGGTTGGTTCGGGGGTGTTGGCGGCCGCGGGGGTTGCGCCGCTGACGGAGGCGGTGGCTTGCGGGTTGGTGTTGGGTTCGTCGGCGGGAGTCGGCTCGGTGCCCTGGCGGATCGCGTAGGACGAGAGGTCTCGGGTTTCGGCGTTGACCGCGGTTAGGTCGCTGCGGCTGGCCGGCTCGGACGCGGTGCCTTCGGGCGTTGAGTTGCTGGAGGCGGGCTCGGTGGTGGCCGGCGCCGAGTTCGGGAGCGTTGCTCCGTCGGATTCCCGGGGGGCGGAGGCCGACGGCGCGGGCGCTGGGTCTTCGGATGTGGGCACTTGGTTTTCGGGGGTTGCGTTGTTCCACGTGAAACCGGCGGACGGGGAGTCCGTGTGGGTGGGCTGCTGCCAGGTGTCGGGGGTGGCAGGCGTGTCCGGTGTGACTGTTGGTTCGTTGCCGAACGTGGACGGCGACTGCCAGTGGATGTGGGCAGGTTCGGCGATGGCGCGGCCGCCGAAGCCCGCGAGCCACTCCGCGACGAGCGCCAGGTTTTCGAGCCACTGCTCCTCGGGGATGACCGGCAGGATGTCGTCCCAGAGCGACAGGAACGTGCCGCGGAGCTGGAGCCGGCCGTAGGGCCGGGCCAGGAACCACATGTGCAGGTGCGCGGAGCCGTCGCCCCAGCGGTTCACGTGGACGCGGGCGACGCCGTCGAGCGAGCGGATCGCTCGTTCGAGGCGGACCGTCATCACGCCGAGTTCCGCGGCCAGGAGGTTCGGCAGGTCGCCGATGTCGAGGTGCGAGCGGCACTCGAGGATCAAGACCATGGGCAGGCCGGTGGGCCGGTCCATGCCGCGGACGCGCCATCGCTCACTGACCCAGATGTACGCGTCGTCGGGGGTGTTGCAGGCGACGCAATCTCCGGCGTCCTCGCCACTTCGTGGGGGCTCGACATCGACCGGCTCGGCAAGGGTTTTGACCCGCATGTCGCCTTCGAATGGGAAGGAAGGCCAGCGTGTGAAGTCGGGAAGCGGCGGGGGGTTCTGGGGCACGAGGGTGACCCTAGCCCAGCTCACCGGGCACTGTCCCGGGTCAATTTCCGGCGGACCCGCCGATGCTCCCTCACCCGTTCAGACAGTCCCCGGAACGTCGACGCCGGTCACCTTCGGTGGGCTCCGCGCTACGCCTGAAGTTATCCACAGAAGTTATCCACAGGCGGGCCGGTTTCACGTGAAACACGACGTAGAACGCGTTCACCCCCTGTGGATACAGCGGTGGAGAAGGTGTCATCCATCGGAGTTGTTTCACGTGAAACGGCCACGGGGAGGGTCGTCAACAGTCTCTGCGCACAGGTTGTGGATACTGCTGGCTGCCGATCCGAGGTGGGCGGTTTTTGGTGGTGGCTTGGTGCTTCGTGGGGCTTGGTTGTGCTTCGGCTTGGCCGTCTTGTTGGCTTGGCCCGGAGAGCGCCGGTGGGCCCGTTTCACGTGAAACGGATCGGGTCGGATGGCCTGGTACGAGTTTGGTTGGGTTGAACTCGTGGGCCGAATTCTTGTCGATCCGCAGCGCGGTGACGGGCGTCTGCTGAGTCTGCCGCGGCTGCGGCGACCGGGCCTTGCCTCGGTTGCGTGGGGTCGAGATGCCATCGCCCCAGTCCGCGTTGGAGCTGAGGTAAGTCGGCGGGACAGTGGGCTTCATCAGCGGCCCGATTCCATAACCATGGCGGTCTCAGCGGTATGGCTCCCTGGCATGCCGGCTGTTGACCGAGACATCACTCGCCGCGCCATGTCTGAGCCTTCCTGCTAAGGCCGGCAAGCGAGTGCGGTGTTGCTGGGGTGCGGCAGCTGCGAGAGCCCTACAACCGCTAACGCTAAGGACCTCGCTCAATCGGCATGGTCTGGATGGCAGAGGGTTGGCGCTGGCGTAGCCGCGAGGATGAGTCTTGGGCTCGAACACAGTCTCGGCAATCGCCATGATCCTGTGCCGCCAACCATCTCGGAGCCGGGGTGGGTGTGTGTCAGAGCGAAGCGCCTGGGATGTGGGGGACAGATCCGTCGCGGGATGGTGGGGGTCGTCCGCCCATCGGAGCGACGGACGGCGAACTTGATCGGTAGTGCCGGCGACTCGGGAGGAACGGCGGCGCCGCACCACACCACGAGCGCCGCACCGGCGAGGAGCTCGGGCGGCCGGGAAGCAGGTCCCGCTGTTGACTATCGCGGCGGCCTCGGCTCAAGTCTGCGGGATCGTAATGACGCCTCCGCTCTCGCGTTTCACGTGAAACGGCGTCTTGACTTCAAGGGCGAACGGGGAGTGGAGGGTGGGATCGTGTCCGGGTGCTTCTGGCCACCACTCAGAGGTTAAGAAGCCCAACTCGCCGTGGCCCGCGCGGGGCTATAGCTACCAATCGTCAAGCTGATCGGCCTATCTGCACTCCGGATGGCTCCGGCCTTGCTCCCGGGGCGAGAGATCTTGGCTTCGGTATGGGTGTGGCTGCGTCATGGTGGCCGGCATAGCAGCCACGAAGCCGACAGCAGCGTGCGGAGGTCCGCCGTTTCACGTGAAACGGCTCCCGGCTCCCGGCTCCCGGCTCCCGGCTCCCGGCTCCCGGCTCCCGGCTCCGAGGATTGGGGCAACCGCCCTGTTTCACGTGAAACTAGCGATGGCGTGTGCCACGGAGACGAGTGCGGCTGACCGCCAGCCCCGAGACGACGACTTGACTTCAACGTCGCGCCGGCCAGTAGTTCGGCCGCGGAAGCAGAACCGAGACATGGCGCCCAGGCTCAACCAGAGACTTTGTCCAATGCGACCTCCGACGAGCGCCGCAATCCGGAGCTGACACCGAGGAGATCCGACGGAGTGGCGACAGCCGGGTGACCCCGCCGTCTCGAACCAACGCCAAAAGCAGTCAGCACCTTGCCGGCGCTTGGCGCAGCTCGCCATCACGTGGAAGCCATGGGCATGAGAGAGGCGGAGGGCCGACATGCGGTTTCACGGGAAACGTGGCACCGGGGCCCTCGCAGTTGAAGTGCTCGCACCTCTGTCTGCCACCCGAGGCAGAGGCAAGCCGAACCGCCACCAGATAACCAGGACGTCCATCAGCTGCTCCCACTCGCCAGAAGGCTCCCGGCATGACGCCAACTGCCAAGAACCGCCAAGGACGTAAGACGCTCCTTGGCGGAGTCCGGAGACGACTTCACCACCCCGGCCAATACCGCCCAGCCTTCCCGGAGGTGCCACAGCTTCACGACGCCGCCCACGACCGCACAGGCAGCCAGCCATCGCCGGCCCAGCAATGCTGGATCGTCAGGCACGAACCTTCCGACGGCTCTCGTGGATCCGAGCGCGTCGCCCAATGGCTCACTCGCTGGCACCCCGCGAGCTCAGTACGACCTGACTCCGATGGTCCTGACCATTCAGCCGACCATCAGATGCGCTTGAACCGTCGTATGCCGCGGCTGGAGCTGAACGGCGGCACGAGCCCAGTTCTCAACGTCGGCTAGGCCGCGAGAACCTGAGCGGCCGGGCCGCCAGCTAATAGTCGCCCCACTTCAGTGACCTTGGAGCGCCTCAGCCGTTTCACGTGAAACTCGCCAGGGATCAATCCGACCGAGCATCGTCGAGACAACTGCGGCGAGCACCAACGGAGTCAGGCTCGGTGAACCCGACTATGAAGGGCCCCTGCGCTCATCGGCCAAGGGCATGGCCTGCGGCACTCGTTCCTTCTCACCCAAGGGCCTCGAAGGTCCGTCTCACCCAAGGGCCCTCGAAGATCCCGACCGCACAGAGACGGATTAGGGGTACCAACTGAATCGCGCGGCGACCCACACGCCGACTCCATCCGCTTGAACTCAATCCAAGGCCAGCGCCGTCCAGAGGATGCGTGGCGCCTAGGCATAGCGAGATGCCCCCGCCATCAGTAGACCCTCGCTAGAGACCCGAGAACTTGTCTCCACTCCTCACAGCACGGGCGGCCGGAGCTGATCAGCCCGCTCGAGTGGCGCTACCTCGCGGCGCCTCGCCGGCGAGTTGATCTTCAGTCATCCCCTGACGCCGCTGACTCAAGCGTCTTGGGAGCACACCGTTTCTCACCACGGATCCGACAATCCGCAATGGCGCAGCGGCGTGCCATGCGGGCAGACCCAGAGGTCGTAGAGGGGGCGGCGATGCACCGGAGCCAACGCGGCGGCCACCAGCTCACCGCCTAGCTCAATCGCCGGAAGGCTCGAATCAGGCCACGGCCTCAAGACAGATCACCGCGGAGCGACAACGCCACCTGGAGGTACGCAGAATCCAAGGCCCGCAAACACAGGGTGTGTTTCGACCATGCGCGGCCAGCAGTCGCTACACCTCGCAGCGAGTGGGCCGCACCGAGCGGCACCCTTCTGATCGGCACCGCGCCTCAGCCCACAGAAGCAAGCAAACGCACGACGCTCCATCGCCGCCCTCCTACAGAGCCAAGCGACACCGATGCCTTCTGAACGAAATGAGCATGGCCGAAATGGCCCTCGGTCCAACAAGCTCCCGCCCGCCGAGGTACTCGCACCGGCATCACCATCTTCGAGTGCACAGCTGCAAAGCAAGCCGACATGAACCAGCCACCTGAGTGCCAAGGTGGACTACAGCCGTCAAAACATGAGCCGGAATCATGACCGAGCGCCAATGAAGCCCGGTCCTCAGCCGATAGCCCGAAAACAGGGCGAATAGGGCGTCAGATTTCGCCCATCTCGAAGATCCACGCCCGCCCAAAACCTCAGGAGAATGGCTCTGACAGAACCGATTCGTCCGCTGAAGACCCTCCCCCAGGTCACCGAACGTAACGGCCCAGCTCCACCAGAGCCAGGACATGAAGAAGGCACGTGATCCGCCAAAATCACGTGCCTTGCATTCCACAACCCATCACCGCCACCCAGCCATGGCGGCAAACGATCAGTCAGACTCGGCGCCCTCTTCTTCCACGCCGATCATCCCCACGATCCGCTCCAGGTCATCAACCGTCGCGAACTCGATCGTGATCTTGCCCTTGTTCCGGCCGATGTCGACCTTCACCCGAGTGTCGAACCGGTCCGACAACCGGTCAGCCAGATCGTTCAGCGCCGGCGCATGCACCTTCGCCCGCCGCGTCGGGGCCGACTTCTTCGCCGGCCCGTCCGCGATCGCCAGCGACACCAGCTCCTCGGTCGCGCGGACCGAAAGCCCTTCCGCCACGATCCGCAGCGCCAGCTGCTCCTGCGCGTCGGAGTCCTCGAGCCCGAGCAATGCCCGAGCATGTCCCGCCGACAGCACCCCAGCCGCGACCCGTCGCTGCACCGGCGCCGGCAGGTTCAACAGCCTTATGGTGTTCGATATCTGCGGCCGGCTCCGACCGATGCGCCGGGCCAGCTCCTCGTGCGTAGCGCCGAACTCCTCGAGCAGCTGCTGGTACGCAGCCGCCTCTTCGAGCGGGTTCAGGTTCGCCCGGTGGATGTTCTCCAGCAGAGCATCCCGCAGCATCGCGTCATCGCGGGTGTCGCGGATGATCGCGGGGATCGTCTCCTTGCCGACGGCCTGGGCGGCCCGCCAGCGACGCTCACCCATGACGAGCTCATACCGGCCGCCGCCGACGTCCCGTACCACGATCGGCTGGAGGAAGCCGACCTCCTGGATGGAGGTCTTCAGCTCCTCGAGCGCTTCCTCATCGAAGACGTGCCGCGGCTGCTTCGCGTTCGGCTCGATCGCAGTGACCGGCAGCTCCGCGAAGCGGGCGCCGGGCACCGGAGCGAGACCACCGTCGTCCTCGGCCACCGGCACTGACGCCGGCGGTGAAGCCGGCGCGGTGAACTGCGGCGGCGCAGTCACCTCAGAAACAGGCGGCGAAGAAGCCGGGACCGAGGTCGGAGTCGGGTCCGGAACAGCAGCCGGGGAAGGAGGCGGCGGCTCCTCGGTCGTCGTCGTGCCACCGGCCGCCGGGGGAGCGGTGGGAATCAATGCGCCGAGGCCACGCCCCAGGCCGCCCCGTGGACGGTTCTTCATGCCGCGCCTCCCGTGTTGACCCCGCGCATCGCGATTTCCAGAGCTGCCTCGAAGTAGCTCGTGGCGCCCCGCGAACCCGGATCGTAGGTCATTACGGACTGGCCGTAGCTCGGAGCCTCCGACACGCGGACGTTGCGCGGAATCACGGCCTCGAGCACCTTCGAGCCGAAGTGGTTCCGCACGTCCTGCTCGACCGCGTCCGCCAGGCGGGTGCGGCGGTCGTACATCGTCAGCAGGATGGTGGAGACGTCGAGCGTCGGGTTGAGGTGCTGGCGCACCAGGTTGATGTTGTTGATGAGCTGGTTCAGGCCCTCCAGCGCGTAGTACTCGCACTGGATCGGGATGAGCACCTCCTGCGCCGCGCAGAGCGCGTTGACCGTCAGCAGGCCGAGCGACGGCGGGCAGTCGATGAAGACGTAGTCGAACTTCTCCGGGTGCCCGGCGATCGCGCGCTGCAGCCGGGACTCGCGCGCCACCACGGACACGAGTTCGATCTCGGCGCCGGCCAGGTCGATCGTGGCCGGCACGCAGTACAGATTCGGGATGCCCTCGACCGGCTGCGCCACCTCGGCGAGCGGCACGTTGTCGATCAGGCAGTCATAGACGTCGGGTACGCCGGCGTGGTGGGGGACGTTCAGGCCGGTGGAGGCGTTGCCCTGGGGGTCGAGGTCGACGACCAGCACGCGGTTGCCGTGCAGCGCCAGCGCGACCGCGAGGTTCACCGTCGTGGTCGTCTTGCCGACGCCACCCTTCTGGTTCGCGACGCAGAGCACCCGCGGATGGTCGGGGCGCGGCATGTGGATCTCGCCGCTCGGGTTGAGGATCTGCACAGCTCGCAACGCTTCCATGGCGAGGGGCGGATCGTCCTCATCCCGGTCCGGCGTTTCACGTGAAACATGCTCGTCTGCCGCCGCGCCGTCCGCGGACGGCTGCGTCGCTACGGCCGCCGGTGCGGCCGGGGCCGCAGAGACAGGAGCCGACGACGGTACGGTCGCAGAGCCCGAAACAGGCGCAGACGAAGGCCCCGACCGTGGCGCCGGAGCAGGACGTCGAGGCTCCGACGCGCTGACCTCGGCCTCCGTCACCGGGGTGCCGTACACCTGCCCGCCGTTACCTGCACGTGGTTGCGGCACGCCTTGCTCCCCACTGTCGAAGCTCACACTCAAGCTTCCGCTTCGATCCGAGCCGGCGTGTGGATCGGTTTCACGTGAAACACGGTCCCAGCCTGGGGCACCGTCCGGGCCCCTGCCATACTCATGCACCGTTTTGTCCCTGCCTGCTTGGATTGGGTCGGCACCGCGAGCGTGCGGTCCGGCAGGAAGCGGCGGGGCGTCTGGCGCTCCCACCGTCCGGTCCACACTATCGACGCGCGGCCAGCCTACGGCCGCCGGGCGAGCGTCGCCACGGTTGTCCGCCTGATGAGTTGATCCCAACAGCCCATCGGACGCCTCGAAGACCATGAATCCGGGCACCAACCGCATCTTGACCCTGTCGTCGGCGGCCCCAGCACCATTCTCGTCCGGTCCGAACGCCTCTATTACACCGCGTTCACCCCCGGGGCGTGGTCCCCCGAGCGAGCGCACATAGTCCACCGACGGTCCTGCGTGGGGCTCATCTAGAGCGCTCCCACGAGATCTTGAATCGCGTCCAGATCCAGGCGAAGAAGGAACACCACCCGAGGGGCCAGAACCGGACGTGGAGACGTCAGGTGGGGGAGAGCCGACCTCCGAAGCCGGGCTTGGGCCAGAGGAAGAACCTGAACCCGTGGCCGCTCCCGAAGCCGAGCCGGCAAAGGCGCGCCCGCCCGGGGACGATCCCGACCCCGGACCAGTTCCCGAAGGGAAACCGGCACCCGGATCTGCGTCAGCACTTCCTGAAGGTCGTGCAGCCGAAGCCACATCAACCCGTCGAGGAAGACCGGCCGCCGGATCAGCATGAGTCGCCGAAGCAGAACCAACGCCTCGCCCGCCAGACCCATCGGTAGCGGAGGAACCAGCAACAGGCCGGCCCGTATCCGGGCCTCGCTGGGGTCGTGGGAGCTTTCCCGTTCGTTTCCGCACGCCCCGCCTGGCCATCTATCCCCTCCGCGATCTCCTTTTCCCGGAGCCGCGCCCACCGGCGGAGCGGCCCGGGTCGGCCGCCCTTCCGGACGGCCTCGGCCTTGGTGCCACGACGGCCCGCTCCCGCACGATCTCGACGACCGTGGTCGGCGGATCGATCAGTCCGGCTCCGCAG